>JADFVY010000570.1 GCA_015222795.1 Pseudomonadota bacterium
ACCATCTCGATGCAGCCCTCCACCGGGCAGACGCTGGCGCACAGGTTGCAGCCGACGCATTCCTCGTCCTTCACGTCGAAGTAACGCACGCCGTCCCTCGTCTCGGAAATGGCCTGGTGCGAGGTATCCTCGCAGACGATGTGGCAGCGCCCGCATTTGATGCAGAGATCCTGGTTGATCTTGGCCTTCACCACGTAATTGAGGTTCAGGTACTGCCAGTCGGTGACGTTGGGCACCGCCGCCCCGACGAAATCGCCAACATTGGTATAGCCTTTTTCGTCCATGAAGGCCGACAGCCCCTCGATCATATCCTCGACGATCCTGAAGCCGTATGTCATTGCCGCGGTGCAGACCTGAACGTTGGAGGCGCCCAGCGCCATGAAATCCACCGCATCGCGCCATGTGGTGACGCCGCCGATCCCGGATATGGGCAGACCCGCGGTTTCCGGGTCGCGGGCGATTTCGGCCACCATGTTCAGCGCGATGGGCTTCACCGCCGGCCCGCAATAACCGCCATGGGTGCCCTTGCCGTCGGTCGGCGGGTTGGGCGCCATCGTGTCGAGATCGACCCCCATGATGGAACTGATGGTGTTGATCAGGGACACTGCATCCGCGCCGCCTTCCTTCGCCGCGCGGGCGGGCTGGCGAATATCCGAAATATTCGGGGTCAGCTTCACGATCACCGGCATGCTTGTATGCTGCTTGCACCAGCGCGCGACCATCCCGACATATTCCGGAACCTGGCCAACCGCCGCGCCCATGCCGCGTTCCGACATGCCGTGCGGGCAGCCGAAATTCAGCTCGATCCCGTCTGCCCCGGTATCCTCGACCAGCGGCAGGATCACCTTCCAGGATTTCTCCTCGCAGGGCACCATCAGCGAGACCACGATGGCCCGGTCCGGCCAGGCCTTCTTCATCGCCTTGATTTCGCGAAGATTGATGTCCAGCGGCCGGTCGGTAATCAGCTCGATATTGTTGAAACCCAGCAACTGGCGGTCTGCGCCGTGGATCGCGCCATAACGCGGCCCGTTGACGTTGACGATATGCGGGTCCTCGCCGAGTGTCTTCCACACCACGCCGCCCCAGCCCGCCTTGAAGGCACGGGGGACGTTGACCTCGCGGTCGGTCGGCGGGGCCGAGGCCAGCCAGAAGGGGTTTGGCGACTTGATCCCCAGGAATTCGCTACGCAAATCAGCCATGGCTCATTCTCCTCTTCGACATCTAGTGGTCTCCACCCACCGCATGGTCATGCGGTCAGCCCGCGGTGAATTGACTCGGCGGCCAGTTTGCCGTCCTCGACCGAGGCCACGGTCAGATCCTCGCCGCCATCCACGCAATCGCCACCGGCCCAGATATTTCCGACACTGGTGCGGCGCTCCTCGTCGATCGCTATCCGGCCACCTTTCAGGGTAACGCCCGAATCCCCAAGGCAGGCTGGCAGGAACTTCTGGCCGATCGCCTTGAAGACCTGGTCGGCCGGCAGAACGAATGTTTCACCCGTGCCGCCGTCACCGTTCTGGTATTCGAATTCGACACCGGCGACCTTGCCGCCATCGCCATGAATGCGGACCGGCGCGGCCCAGAGGCGAATTTGTACGCCACTGGTCTGGGCCAGTTCCTGTTCGTAACCGCTGGCCTTAAGCTGCTCGCGGCCGCGACGATAAACCATGGAGACATCTTCGGCGCCCAGCCGTTTGGTCTGGACCGCGATATCCACCGCCGTCATGCCGCCGCCGATCACGACGACGCGGCGACCCACCGCCAGTTTGGCCTTGTCCGGGGTCTGGCGCAGATCGGCGATATAGTCGATCGCATCGACCACCCCGTCCAGATCCTCACCCTCGAGCCCCAGCGCGTTGACGCCGCCCATGCCGAGCCCCAGGAACACCGCGTCATGATCGTTAACAAGGTTATTCAGTTCCAGGCCGTCGCCAAGCCCCGCGCCGTACCGGATTTCGATACCCCCGATGCCGAGAATATATTGGATTTCCCGTTGCGCGAAATCGCCCGGTGTCTTGTAGGCGGCCAGGCCGTATTCATTCAGCCCGCCGGGTTTTTTCCTCGCCTCGAAGATCGTGACGTCATGCCCGTACATCGCCAGGCGGTGCGCGCAGGCCAGGCCGGCCGGCCCACCGCCAACGACGGCGATTATTTTACCCGTTGCCGCCGCGCGGCTGAATTTCTGCTCACCGCTCTCCATCAGGACATCGGTGGCGTAACGCTGCAACTGTCCGATCCGGACCGGCTTTCCCTCGGCCTCGTTGCGCACGCAGACTTCCTCGCACAGGGTTTCGGTCGGGCAGACCCGGGCGCACATGCCGCCGATGATGTTCTGCTTGAAGATGGTATGCGCCGACCCCTTGGGGTTTGCGGTCGCGATCTGGCGGATAAACAACGGCACGTCGATGCTCGTCGGGCAGGCGGTCATGCAGGGCGCGTCGTGGCAGAAATAGCAACGCTGCGCCTCTACCAGCGCCTCATGCACGCTGAGCGGCGGATGGATATCGGAGAAATTGGTGCTGTATTCTTCCGCCGTTAAACGGCCCGCCGCCACGCCGGATACTCGATGCTTGTCCATATCTTCGACGACCTCCCTGTTAGTGGTGTAAATCAGACGGAGGGTACCCATCACTTTATCGCGTATATGTTGGTTATTCACATCGCAATTTATTTACCATATGATAAATTTTTTGGCAATAAGCCATCATTAGAAGGGAGTTAGGCGAGATGGAATTCGGCAAGGACATGCCGCTGGATATGGCCAGCCTGGCCCGGCTTTACCGTGATGGCGAACTGACGCCCGGCGCGCTCGTCGCCGGACTGATCGACCGGATTGCGGCTCGGGGCGATGACAATGTATGGATCCACCGCACGACCGCCGCCGACCTGGCCGCCCGCGCGGCGGTGTTTGAGAAGGCGGGGCCCGAGGTCCTGCCACTTTACGGCATTCCGTTTGCGATCAAGGACAACATGGATATCGCCGGCCTGACGACAACGGCGGGCTGCCCGGCCTATGCCTATGTCGCGGAAGAAACGGCCCCCGCCATCGCCCGCCTGCTCGACGCCGGCGCGATCCTGATCGGCAAGGCCAACCTGGACCAGTTCGCCACCGGGCTTGTCGGGGTGCGCACGCCCTACGGCATACCGGGTAACTCCTTCGACCCGTCGTACGTTCCCGGCGGGTCCAGCGCGGGGTCGGCGGTGGCCGTGGCGGCGGGGCTGGTATCCTTCTCACTGGGCACCGACACCGCCGGGTCGGGCCGCGTCCCCGCCGCCTTCAACAATATTATCGGGCTTAAGCCAACGCGCGGCTTGTTGAGTTGCCGGGGCGTCGTTCCGGCCTGCCGGTCGCTGGATTGTGTCTCGATTTTCGCGCTGACCGGCGCGGACGCGGCGGCGGTGCTGGAAGTGGCCGGCGCCTACGATCCCGACGATGCGTTTTCCCGCGCCGCGCCCGAGGGGTATACCGTCGCCCCCGAACCCGCCCCCACGGCTTTCCGTTTCGGCGTGCCGAGGCCCGAACAACTGGAATTCTTCGGCAATCGCGATGCCGCCGCGCTGTTCGATGCCGCCGTCGAGCGTCTGGAAGGACTTGGCGGCCGCAAGACCCTCATCGATTTCGAACCGTTTCAGGCAACCGCCCGCCTGCTCTATGACGGCCCCTGGGTCGACGAGCGCAGGGCCGCCGTCGGCGATTTCATCGCCGCCAATCAGGCCGAAACTCATCCGGTGACGCGCAAGATCATCATGGAAGGCAAAAGCTATTCCGCGGTGGACGCCTACCGCGCCTATTACCGGCTGCGGGAGATGAAACAACAAACCGAGCCGGTATGGGACGATATCGATATCCTGTTCACGCCGACCGCCGGAACCATATACAGCATCGCCGAAGTCGAGGCCGACCCCATCCGCCTGAACGCCAACCTCGGTTACTACACGAACTATATGAACCTGCTGGACCTCGCGGGCGTTGCCGTACCGGCGGGTATGCTGTCAAACGGGCTGCCGTTCGGCGTGACCCTGACCGCCCCTGCCTATTGCGAACAGCGGTTGCTGGCAATCGGGGATGCGATGCACCGGGCCACGGGCCTGCCGATGGGCGCGACCAGCCTGCCCTTGCCCGCGCCATGAAACCGGTCTTCGAAACCGCGCACATGTACACGGCCGGTGACCTCGGCATACCCATCGCCCGCGTCTTCGGCGTCACCTCGTTCAAACTGGGGGACGGAATGGGCGTTGTTGAGGGCTGACCTGCATCCGCCACGGGACCTCGCGGTTCCGGGCTACCCCGCGAAGCGCGGCTCCGGAACGCCCTTGATGCCGAGATCGTGGATCGCGAACATGCTGCCGCGCAGCACGCCGTCGCTGGGGAAACGCGGCAACGGGGGCTTGGCCATCGAGGTTATGTACAGAATATCGAGATTTGGCCCACCGAACATGCAACTCGTCACCTTCTTGACCGGCATCTCGATCACGCGCTCGACCTTGCCGTCCGGTGTATAGCGGACGACCTTGCCGTCATAAACCTGCGCGTTCCACAGGCAGCCCTCGGCATCGACGGTCGAGCCGTCGGCCGCGCCACCGGTCGAGGTGTCGATCTTGGCGAAGGTGCGCCGGTTCGAGACATTGCCGGTATCCAGATCGTAGTCGTAGGCCCAGATCTCGCCGGACCAGGAATCGGCAAAATAAAAGGTGCCACCGTCGGGGCTCCAGCAGGGGCCGTTCGAGACGATGATATCGGTGTCCAGCGTATGCAGCGACAGGTCGGGATCGAGCCGGTACAGCTTGCCGTTGGGCCCATCCTCCACCTTGTCCATGGAACCAGCCACGAAACGGCCGCGCTTGTCGACCTTGCCGTCATTCATCCTGTTGCCGTCCTTGCCGGGTTCGGGATCAACGATCAACTCGACATCGCCGGTATCGAAATCCAGGGCATAGAACCCGTCCTCGAGCGACACCACCGCGCCACCCTTCTCGCGTAGCGCCATCGAGCCGATCTTCGACGGCACGTCCCAGGCGCGCACCTCGCGGCCATCGTGGGTGCAGCGGAATACGTTGCATCCGAAACTGTCGATGAAATACAGGCGCTGCTCGTCAACGTCCCACAACGGACCCTCGCCCAGGATGGTCTTCACATCGATAACGACTTCAATCCGCATTTTATTCTCCCGTTTTCATACTGTGTTTCACCCGGCGAACCGGGGTTCGGGCAGGCCCTTTACGCCCAGCCCGTGAATGGCGAATACGCCGCCCG
This sequence comes from Pseudomonadota bacterium, assembly GCA_015222795.1. Taxonomy (GTDB): domain Bacteria; phylum Pseudomonadota; class Alphaproteobacteria; order UBA8366; family JADFVY01; genus JADFVY01. The sequence continues at coordinate 5,255 of JADFVY010000570.1, forward strand.
CCTCGCGCTCTCCCGGCATGACGCCGCCAATCGGCCGCGCCATCGAGGTAACATAGGCTATATCCAGGTCGGGGCCGCCGAAACTGATGCTCGTGGTACTTTCCACCGGCAGGCCGACGACGCGGTCCAGCTTGCCGTCCGGGGTAATGCGCACCAGGCGGCCGCGAAAGACCTCGGCGCTCCAGACATGGTCTTCCTCGTCGACCGTCGCGCCGTCGGGGAACCCCGGCAAACCAAGTTCCTCGAAATTGGCGAAGGGGCGTTTGTTGGAAACGCCGCCGGTCGCTATGTCGTAATCATAGGCATAGATGGTCTTGCGGAAACTGTCGGCAAAATAGAAGGTCTTGCCGTCGCTGCTCCAGCAGGGACCGTTCGAGCAAATGATGTCCCGATCCAGCTCATGCGTGCTCAGGTCCGGGTCGAGCCGGAACAGCTTACACAGCGGGTCGCTCTCTTCGTAGTCCATATAGCCCGCGACGAACCGCCCCTGCCGGTCCACCTTGCCGTCATTCATGCGGATGCGCGGCTTGCCGGGGTCCGGGTCGGCGATTTTTTCGGTCTTTCCGGTCTCGAAATCAAGCGTATAAAAGCCGTCACGCAGCGAACAAATCGCGCCACCCTTCTCGCGCAATGCCATCGAGCCTATATTTTCCGGCACATCCCATGAACGCCGCTCGCCGCCAGCGGCGTCGCAGCGATGAACCTTGTCGCCGAGGCTGTCGATCCAGTAAAGGCGCTGTTCCGCCACGTCCCAGAGCGGCCCCTCGCCCAGAGAGGCCTTGGCGTCGACCAGAAGTTCGATCCGCAACATGTCGCCCTCCAACTCAGAAGTTGACCTGATCACCACCCTTCAGGCTGAGTATTTCGCGCGCCTCGTCCGGCGTCGCGACCTCCTGCCCCAGCCCCTCGATGATCTTGCGGGCCAGCTTCACTTGATCGGCGTTCGATTTGGCCAGCACGCCCTTGCCGGCCCAGATGCTGTCTTCCAGCCCGACGCGGATATTGCCGCCCATGGACGCCGCCTGCGCGGCGATGCGCAGTTGCGCCGCGCCCGCACCCAGCACCGACCAGCGGAAATCAGAGCCGAACAGCCGGTCGGCCGTACGCTTCATGTGGCTGACGTCTTCCGGGTGGGAGCCGATGCCGCCCAGGATGCCGAACACCGATTGGATAAAGAAGGGCGGCTTGACCAGCCCGCGGTCGGCGAAATGCTTCAGGTTATAGAGATGCGAGATGTCATAGCATTCGAACTCGAACCGCGTGCCGTTTTCGTAACAGGTCTCCAGGACGTATTCGATGTCCTTAAAGCTGTTGCGGAACACCAGATCGCGGGTCGCTTCCAGATGCTCGCGCTCCCACTCATACTTGAAGTCCGTGTATTTTTCCAACAGCGGGAAAAGCCCGAAATTCATCGAGCCCATGTTCAGCGACGCCACCTCCGGCTTGAACTGGGCCGCCGGACTAACGCGTTCCTTCACCGTCATATAGGGGCTGCCGCCGGTGGTGATATTGATGGCGGCATTGGTGCCCTGCTTGATGCGCGGCAGAAAACGGGCGAAGGCTTCGGGCGTCTGGTCCGGCTTGCCGGTCTCGGGGTCGCGAGCGTGGAGATGAAGGATCGCCGCCCCGGCCTCGGCCGCCGCGATCGCCTCGGCCGCGATCTGGTCGGGCGTGATGGGCAGATGCGGGGTCATCGTTGGCGTATGGATGGCGCCGGTAATGGCGCAGGTGATGACAATTTTGCCTTTGGTCGACATAGTGGTTTCTCCTTGAATCCGGTAGTTAGAGCGTATGTGGCCGGGACGGAGCGACCTCGTCCTTCGAGACGGCGCCAAGCGCCTCCTCAGGATGAGGCTTTTGCATTTATGCCCTCATCCTGAGGAGGGCTGAAAGCCCGTCTCGAAGGACGAGGTCGCTCGATACCCGAAAGCAAATCATTTGCCGAGTTTCTCGTCGGCCCTGCGTTTGTGCGCGGCCAGCGCCATCAGGCGGCGGTCGCGCCAGACCTGCCGCTCACCCAGTTTTCCGGCGGGAAGCTGTTTGCGCCGGTCTGCCTCGACCCGGTCCATGACCTCGCCAGCCCAATCGACGCGCCGTTGCTGCGACGGCTGTATATTTTCATAGATGCCCTGATAGCGCTCAACATAATCCCGCACGCCCCCCGGCGCGTTCAGGTCGATGGTCTCGAACGGCCCCATGAAAGACCAGCGCAACGCCAGCCCCTCGCGAATGCCGATATCGACATCCTCGATCGAGGCGTAACCGTCGGCCACCAGCCGGAAGGCTTCCTCCAGCAGCGCGCCCTGCATGCGGTTCATCACGAAACCGTCCAGTTCCTTTTTCATGACGATGGGCGCGTGGCCGGCCGAGACGAGGAACTTGCGAGTGCGCTCCACCACGTCCGCGTCGGTCCAGGGCGCCGGCACGACTTCGGCCGCGGGCACCAGATAGGGCGGATTGATCGGATGGACGACCAGGCAACGCGCCCTGCCCGCCAGATCCTCGGTGAAAGTCGAGGGCAGGATCGCCGAAGTCGAGCTGGCCAGGACCGCATTCACCGGAGCCGCGGCGTCGAGCCGCGCGAAGACCTTGCGCTTTACCGCCACATCCTCCGGCGTGTTTTCCTGGACATGATCCACCCCGTCCAACGCCTCCTCCAGCGTTTTCGCGGTGGCAAGGCGCGACCGTACTTCCTCGGGGGTGGCGCCGCCCAGCAGGCCGTTGGCGGACAGATCGGAAAGCACGCCGGCGATGTAATCGATCGCCTTGGCCGGGGCGCCGGTCTCGGCGTCCCACAGCACCACATCATGCCCGGCGCGGGAATAGCTGATGGCCCAGGCCCGCCCGATAAACCCGCTTCCGACTATTGCAACACGCGCCACGTTATTTCTCCCTAGAGTGTCTCAACATTGCCGTCGACGGCGATCGACTGGCCCGAAAGATTGCCACCCGCGTTCGACAGCAGGAACATAATCATGGCGGCGACATCGTCGGCGGTGACCATGCGCCGCAGCGACGTTTTATCCAGATATTCCTTTTCCATTTCCTTATAGGACACGCCGACCTGTTCCGCGCGATTGCGAATAACGCTTTCGATGCGCGGCCCCTCGACGATGCCGGGCAGGATTGCGTTGACGCGGATATTACTGGGGCCCAGTTCCTTCGCGAGGCTCTGGCACAGCCCGATAATCCCGAACTTGGCGGAGGAATACGGTGTGCGGAAAGCATAGCCGTACTTGCCGGCCACCGAGGCCATGCCGACGATCGAACCGCCGCCGGCCTCCTTGAGCATGGATGTCGCGCGCTGGGCGCACAGGAACTGGCCGGTCAGGCAGACATCAATGCAGCGTCGCCATTCCGCCGAATCGAGGTCCTCGATCGCCCCCGTTGGCCCCGCCACGCCGGCATTGTTGATCAGTGCGTCGAGACCGCCGAGCGTTTCCCTGGCCTCGCCGAACAGCCGGTCGACGTCGGCCTCGCGCGAAACATCCGCCTTGGTCACGCCGGCCGTGGGGTGGTCGGCGGCGAACTCTTCAAGGAAATTGTCGGCGACATCGCAGATATGCACCCGCGCGCCATGGGCGACCAGCATGTTTACGATCGCCCGGCCGATGCCGGACGCGCCCGCGGTCACGACGATGCGCTGCCCGGCGACGCCTTCATAGGCTGTCTGCATTGAGGTTCTCCTTTACTGTATCCATTATCACGCCCTGCGTTCGCGAAGCGCGATGACCGCGCCAAGCACCACCAGACCAAACAGGATGGTTCTTGTCGCATAGGGCAGGGTGGTCCCCGCCAGCATGATCTGCAGCGAGGTCAACAGCAAAACACCGCCGACCATCCCGAGATAATGCCCCCGTCCGCCGGTAATCAGCGCACCGCCTACCACGACCACCGCAATCGAGGGCAGCAGATATTCGTCGCCCATGCCCAGGCTCGCCTGACCCGAGAAGCCGGTGAGCAGGGATCCGACCAGCGCCGCGCAGAAACCCGAAAGCACATAGACCAGCACCAGTGTCTTGTCGACATCGATACCCGACAGTTCCGCGACGCGCTGGCCGTTGCCGATGCCATAGACGCGGCGGCCGAACGGGGTGCGCCCCAGAAGCAGAACGCCCAGCGCCACGAACACGAACACCAGCAGCACGACCGGCGTAATCCCATAATCCTTGCTGGTCATGAACCAGCGCAGCATCGGCGACGAAAAGCCATCCGGCGTGCCGTTCGAATAAATCAGCGCAACCCCCTGCAAGATACCGTTTGTCGCCAGGGTCATCACAATCGGCGACAGGCCGAGGAACACGATCCCCAGGCCGTTCACCAGCCCGATCAGGCAGCCGATTAACAGAACCAGCGGCAGCGCATAAATGAGGGCCACGTCGGACCCCTTGACCATGCCGGCCAGAAGAATCCCGCACAGCCCGATCGTCCAGGGGACGGACAGGTCGAGCCCTCCGGTCAGGATCACGGCGCCCTGTCCCAGCGCGAGAATCACCAGGAAGCTGGAGAGCACGATGAGCGAATCGTAGTAGGTCCAGTTGAACAGGGCGTTGCCAAGCACGGCTTGCGTCACCAGCACGACGATAATGAAACAGGCATAGGCGGGAACCGCGTAACGCAATGTCTCGGCATTGCGCACCAGGAACGATGGCGCCACCGCCGCCGCCTCGTTGGCGCCCGGCGTCGCGTCAGTAAGGCGCAGGAATCGGTTTTCGCCGCCAAGCTGGCTCGGCAGCATGCCTGTGCGCCAGGCCACGAACCGCGCGCGCGTTTCGCGAATATGGTGGGCAAATACCGAATCGCGGCTGATCGAGGCGCCCAGCACCGCGAGGATAAGAATCACGCCTTCGGCGATGGTTGAAAAATAGGCCGATATATCCAGCACCAGCAGCACGTTGACGACCATCATCAGGGTATAGGCGCCGAAAATCGAACCGAGGCATCCACCCTTGCCACCACCCAGCCTCGACCCGCCGATAACCACCGCCGCGAATATCGGCAGTAACAGCGGATTGCCGATCAAGGGATCGCCCGAGCCGGTCTGCGCGCTGATGAACACGCCGGCCAGACCGTAGCAGCCACCGGCCAGCACATAAACGAAGAAGCGGGTAAGGTCGACCCGCAGGCCCGCCGAACGCGCCGCCTCGGGATCGCTGCCGACCGCATAGATTCCAATCCCGAACCGCGTGTTTTTGATCCACAGCCAAATCAGCACGACCACCACCAGAAGCACGATGGGCATGGGCAGAAATTCGGAAATCGCATCGCCGACATAGAATGCCCCCAGGCTGGGGCTGACGAAGCCACCGGGCTTGTCCATCACCAGCAGCGTAATCCCCTGGAGGATGAACATGGTCGAGAGCGTGACGACAATCGGCTGGAGACGGAGAAAGGCGATGAAAAACCCGTTGAAGGCCCCGGACGCCATGCCGATCCCCACGCCGACCAAGGTCCATAGAGGCACCGACGCCTCCATGTCCGCGGGATCCATGCTGGAGGCAAGCACGACATTGACCAGCGATATGACCGCGCCGGCCGACAGATCGAAACCACCGGAAAGAATGACGACGGTCTCCCCCAGCGCCGCCAGCGCGCTGGCGGCGCCACCGCTGGACATAAAGCTAATCTCGAAATAGCTGACCGGCCCCGGGCTGATCAGATCGACCAGCAGAAACAGGAAGGCGAAGGCGCCGGCGGCGATAAGCAGCCCGCGATGCCGGTCCGGACGCAATCGCCGCAACAGGGCCAGCGGTCCGCCATTATCGCGGTCTGCCGCCTGGCCGCCGTTCATGCCACCTGCTCCGCCGCCGCGTCGCCACCCAACGCGGCGCGCACGATCGCCTGCTCGCTGAGCGCTTCGGCGGGGATTTCCTCGGCGACACGGCCCCCATAGAGGACCATAACGCGATCGCTCATATGGACAAGTTCGGGAATTTCAGTGGAGAAGAACAATACCGCCCCGCCGGCCTCGGCATACTCGCGCATCAGAACGTACAGTTCATGCTTGGTGCCGACGTCGATGCCGCGGGTCGGGTCATAGAGCAGCAATATCCGGCTTTCCGCGACCAGCCATTTCGCGATGGCGATCTTCTGCTGATTACCACCCGAAAAGGAACTGGCGCGCGTCCACAGCGCCCGCCGGTCGACTCCGACCCGCTGGAACACCCGTTCGATGGCCTCGTCCTCGGCTCGCCCGTCGATCATGCCGAACCGGGTGAAGCGGCCGATCACCGGCAGCGACGCGTTGTGCTTGCCGGTCAGTTTCAGAAACAGCGCCTCGGTCTTGCGGTCTTCCGGCACCATCCCGAGGCCGATATTGGCGCGGATTGCGTCCACCGGCGACGTGATCGCGACCGGCTTGCCGTCAACGCGGATCGTTCCATTGCGCAAGCCGTGCATGCCGAAACAGGCCAGAAACAGGTCCAGTTGGCCCATGCCCTGCAGCCCGGCGACACCCAGAATTTCGCCCTCGTGCAGTTTGAAAGACGCGTCTGAGAGCTTGCGGCCCGCGGCGATGTTCTCCACCGACAGAACCTCGGGTCCGAAGCGCTGTACGCCCTCGGGGCGCGCGGGAAAGGTCTGAGAGATTGACCGGCCGATGATCTGCTCGATCACTTCCGAATCGGAAAATTCGCTGACATCGCCGGTGGCGATATGCCCGCCATTGCGCAAAACGGTCAGACGGTCGCAGAAGGCCCGAACCTCGGGAATCCTGTGCGAGATGAATACGATGGTCACGCCCATTTCCTTCAGGCGCGCGATGACGTCGCCCAGCCAGTCGACGTCGCGGCCCGTCAGGGTCGAGGTGGGTTCGTCCAGCAACAGGATGCCGGGCTGGCGATAGATTGCCCGGGCGATCTCGATCTTCTGCTGGATAGCCAGATCAAGCACGCCAACATCGTCCCGCAGATCGATGCCCTCCAGCCCCAGCCAGTCGAAATGCGCGCGCACCGACTCGGCGGCGGCACTGCGGTTGACGGTGCCGATCGCGCGAACCGGCGCGTAAGGCAGCAGCATGTTGTCGAGCACGGTCAAATCCCCGACCAGGGTCATTTCCTGGAAGGCCGTCTGAATTTTGCGGTCGTGCGCGGCGCGCGGGTTGGGCAGCCTGGCAACCTCGCCGAAGATGGAAAAGCTGCCCGCGTCGGGCTCGATCAGCCCCGCCAGCATCTTGACGATGGTGGACTTTCCGGCGCCGTTCTCGCCCAGCAGGGCGTGGACGCTGCCGGTGTTTATCTCGAACGAAACGTCATCGACGGCGACGGTTGCGCCGAAACTCCGGCTGACGCCCTCAAGCCCGATAGCCGACGGCGATGCCTGATTTTCGGAGGTCATGTATACCCTCCCGCCGGGGCGGCGCTGGCCCCGATAGGCGAGCCTCGAAGAGGCCCAGGAACGATTTTGAAGAATGAGCCGACGGTCGGGAAAGACCAGACCGCCGGCTCGACTGCACTTTGGATTTTACGACTCTGGCTCACCAACCAGGGCCGCGCCGAGCCCGATTTCCGGAGTCTCCGACGAGTAGATCGACGCAAACCAGCCCGGGTTGGGGACCAGAGACGGCAGGAAGGCGTTGCAGCCGGCCTTCATCTCGACCCAGGTGCCTTCGCCGCACAGCTTGATGGTCTCGCTGGTGACGATTGGCAGCGGCAGGGTGATCTGCTTGGGAACGTCCCCACCGTCGAGCTTTCTGACCGCCATCTTGAGCGCCAGACCGCCGGAATAGGGCGGCGAAGCGTACGAAATGCGGGGCGCGGCCATGGGCCGGTAGGCGCCGTTCGCGCCCTCAACCTCGGTGCCGATCGGCAGCATCTGCACGCGCCCGCCATTGGCGCCTTCGCCAGCGCACGGAACCAGATCTTTTTCCGTCTTGCCGGCTTCAAGCTGCATCGCATTGGCGGTATAGCAGCCAACCTGCATCCACAGGCCATCGACCTGGTCCCATTTGCGGGTTGCGAGAATTTTCGAAAGCTCGGTACGGGCGACGGCCTGGCTCCACATGCCAACGGATTCGCCGATGATCTTGATGCCCGGATGTTTGGCGAAAACTTCCTTTGCCGCCTGGGTCCGCATGGTATCGACCGAGATGCCGGGCACGCCGGTAATGACGATGATGTCGCCCTTGCCGTCCAGTTTCTTCACGAGCCACTCAGCGGTGACCCGGCCGGCCTCAAGCTGGTCGATCGAGATATTGTAGGCACAGGGTTCGGAGATCGCGGCGTCGTAGGCGAAGACCAGAACACCCTTGGCGCAGGCGTTCTTGACGACTGAATTGAGCGCGGTTGGCGAGATCGGGAAAATCACGATCGCGTCGGCCCCGGCCTGAACCATCGCGTTGATCTGCTGGATCTGGCGCTGGGCGTTGGGCCCGGCGACCTGGACCTTCAGGTCAACCTTGTCGGCGAGCGATTTATGGGCCGCCATTGCCTTGACCATGTTGGCCGCTTCGGCCTGCCAGTCATTGCCGATAAAGCTCATGCTCAGATAAATCTTGTACTTCTCGGCCGCGGCGGCGTCCTTCGGAACGCCGGCAAGGCCAAGGGCGACAACCGCCGCTAAGGCTATACTTGCAACACGGAATACAGCACGCATCGTTTTTCTCCCTGGAGTGTTTTCAATTCCATTGTTCCGACCGCCACCGTTTCCATGTTGCTTCACGAATCGGGGCAAGCGGACATGACTTGCTATTTACCTTTTGATCATAGATCATAAATCAAAGGGCGGGCAAGCTGAAATCTGCTACTTCTGTTTTCGCGAATTTGGGTTCAAGCTGGCCAGCGAGTCGCCCAGGCTGGAAATTCTAAATTCTTTTCGCGATGATCAAGATCAGGAAATGAACGAAATCGTACCCAACATTACACAACTGCCGGTATCCCGGGTGTCCCGCGACACATTGCAGGAGCGGGTATTCCGCCAACTCACCGACCTGATCCTGGACGGCGAGATCGCACCCGGGCAGTTGGTCACTATCCAGGCGCTCGCAGACGCGTTCGGGGTCAGCGCGATGCCCGTGCGCGAAGCGCTGAAACGCCTTACCGCCGCAAACGCATTGACCGTGGTGTCGGGCCGGTCCATCGGCATTCCGCCACTATGCGCCCGGCGGTTGGAGGATTTGCGCAGGGTGCGCATCGAGGTGGAGAGCACGGCGGCGGAATGGGCGGCGGAAAAGATCGGCGCCGAGAGCATCGCGGCGCTGGAAGCCCTGCTGGAGAACATGAAGCGGGCTTCGGTGACCGGGGACGTGAAGGGCTATCTTCACGGTAATCGCGCCTTTCATTTCGAGATCTACAAGGCCGCCGGATCCGAGACATTGCTGGGAATCATCGAAAATCTATGGCTGCAAATCAGCCCCTATTTCAATCTGCTGCACGGTTCGGGCAACTATGCCGCGGCGAACGAACAGCACGAAGCAATCCTCACCGCAATTCGGGCCGGCAACAAGTCCGCCCTGAAGTCCGCGGTTCGCGCCGACATCGATGGCGCCTACGGAGTCCTGATGGCTCTCCTGGACTGATACAGACCACTAAGAGTCTGGCCCGGAATATGTTGTCGTTTTCATTGGCGTTCGCCGGCCGACTGCCGCGTTGCGGCCCTTGGCCGATGCGCGGCATCGCCCCGCGGACCGCGCCTTGCATTCGACTCGGCGAACGCCAA
>JADFVY010000571.1 GCA_015222795.1 Pseudomonadota bacterium
CGCGTATATCGCGCGTTTGATCAGTTCGACATCGACGGCGTCAATCACGTTCGGCCGCCGTCCCTGGCCATACGCGGCCTCATCGGGCTCAAGCACGCTTTCCTTGACCGCGGACAACACGAATTCGGCCAATTCGGCGGGCGCCGAATCGGCCCAGTGAATAACGCTGGCCATCAAGGCGAGCTCGGTATCGCTTGCGATGCGATTGTCACGCACGACATAGCGGATCAGGTGGCGGGCGTTTTCCTCATCCACATAGCCGGGCGGCGTCGCGCGCCAGACATAGAAATCCGTCAGCGCATCCACATAAAGTTCATTCCAGCTTTCATGCTTGTCCGGGCAGCCATCGTTTAGCCGGAAGACCGCCTCGGCCTCTTCGAGATCGGTAACGCCATCGGCGAATATTTCGGTGCGCAGTCTGGCGACATCCTCCGCCGCGATCTTGCCGCTCATCAGAAGTTCCTGGAATACTTCGCTCGTTGACATTTCGAACCCCGCCTTCCTGCTTTTCCGACTTTAGCTATTACCCTGGGCCATCGGCATGGCTATATTTCAGGCGCCATGATTGAACCAGTATACAACGTGACCCGCTTCGCGCCCAGTCCCACGGGACGCCTGCATATCGGCCATGCCTACAGCGCCCTGTTCGCGGCAAGGGCGGCGGAGGGCGGGCGATTCCTGCTGCGCATCGAGGATATCGACGCCGGCCGCGGCCGGCTGGAATTCGAAGAGGGGATTTACGAGGATCTCACCTGGCTTGGCCTGGAATGGGAGACCCCGGTGCGCCGTCAGTCGGACCATTTCGGCGATTACCGTGCCGCAATGCGGAAGCTGGATGAAGATGGACTTATATACCCCTGTTTTTGCACTAGAAAAGATATCCAGCGCGAAGTTGGCTACGCGGACCAGGCGCCCCATGGCCCGGACGGCGTTCTCTATCCCGGAACCTGCCGCGCCCTGTCGCCCGACGAGCGCGAGGCGCTGGTCGCGGCGGAGGAACCCCACGCGCTGCGGCTGGACATGGAGAAGGCGATGGAGAGGACCGGGCCGCTGACCTTCATTGACCGCGCGCACGGTTACACCGAGGTACTGGGGCTAGGCTGCGGCGACGTGGTGCTGGCGCGCAAGGATACGCCGACCAGCTATCACCTGGCGGTCACGGTGGACGACGCCATCCAGGGCGTGACCCTGGTGACCCGCGGCGAGGACCTGCTGCACGCCACCCACATTCATCGCATCCTGCAGGCGCTATTGGGCCTGCCGGAGCCGGAATACTGGCACCACGGCCTGCTGACCGGCGAGGACGGCAAACGCTACGCCAAACGCGACAAAAGCCTGACCATCCAGGCCCTGCGCGAGGACGGGCGGAGTGCGGCGGAAGTGCGGGAAATGGCAGAGATTCCTGATTGACGGGCCGGCGCCATATTACGGCCGCCGCCGCAGCCCCAGGCAGAGCGCCATATAATCAGGCTCGTTGTCGGCGTCGATCAGGCCATGGCGGATCAGGAAATCGATGATGACGAGGTTGCAGTTGAACTTGAACTCGAAGGTCTCGCGCACGGTCTCCATAACCCGTTCGATCGGCCAGAGCTCGAAGCTCTCAACCTCGCCGTCGGTGTTGCGCGGGGTGAAATCGGCGGGCAGTTCCAGGTCATAACTGAATTGCTGGTCGGGCTTCACGCCATCCTCGAACTGGTGGCAATAGGAAATCACGCCGACGGCGCGCGCCTGCCGGGCAACTTCCGCCGGGATGTCCGCCTCCTCGGCGCATTCCTTGACGATATTCTCCATCAACCCCAGGCCGATCGGCTGGCCGCCGGCGACCATGTTGTCGAGCATGCCGGGATAGGTCTGCTTGCCCCGGGCGCGGCGCGCGATCCACATATGAAGCCCGTCCTCGCGGCGCACGAACCCGTTGATATGAACGCCCCAGGATCGCGCGCCCAGCCAGGAACAGGTGGCGCGCTCTACCTGCATCAGGGGCTCGTCGCCCCATTCGGGCATGATGGGATAATACTCGCCGCGCCAGCCCGGAAATTCGCCCTCGCCGCGCAGAACCCCCAGTGCCTCTTCCATCGCCGCGCTACGGCCGGCGAAATCATCCAGCCCCGGCGCCAGCGCAATATGGTCCGGCCCCAGGACAAACGTATCTGGGAAGGCGCGCAACCGCTCAATCCGCTCCAGCCGGATATGCCCGACAATATGCCCGGCAACCGCAAACGGCCGGAAATCGGCC
>JADFVY010000087.1 GCA_015222795.1 Pseudomonadota bacterium
CTCCACGCTGCCCCATATGCTGCCGAGCCCCGAGAAATTCGCCTCGCGCGTCCGCAAGATGGGGCTGGGCGACGGCAACCGAATCGTGGTCTACGACACCACCGGGGTCTCGGCCGCGGCGCGGGTCTGGTGGATGTTCCGCGTGTTCGGCCATGAGGATATCGCCGTGCTGGATGGCGGACTGGACAAGTGGCTGGCCGAGGGGCGCCCCGTCACCGACGAGAAGTCCATGCCACAAGAGCGCCATTTCACCGCGCGCACCAACAGCTTCCTTGTCCGCGATTACGACCAGGTGTTGGCGAATCTCAAGACCGGCCGGGAACAGTTCCTCGACGCCCGGTCCACGGGGCGCTTCAACGGCAGCGAGCCGGAACCCCGTGAGGGATTACCCAGCGGCCATGCGCCGGGCACGGTCAACCTTCCCTTCACGCGGATGCTGGACATGACCGACAAGACCATGCTGCCGGCCGACGAGATCAGGAACGCCTTCGCGGATGCCGGCATTGATCTCGACAAACCGATGCTGACCAGTTGCGGCTCGGGCGTAACGGCCTGCATCCTGTCTCTCGGTCTCTATCTGATCGGCAAAAAGGAAGTGCCGGTGTTCGATGGGTCCTGGACCGAATGGGCCGGCAACCCTGACTCGCCGGTCGAGACTTCCTGATCATGGACATTCGGCCTGTAGAGGATGGCGACATCGAGAGCGTCGTCGCTCTCTGGGAGTCTTGTGGTTTGCTGCGGCCCTGGAACGATCCTCATACCGACATTGCCCGTGTGCGGACGGCCCCGCAGTCGGAAATCTTCGTCATGGCCGACGAGGACGAAGCGATTGTCGCCAGCGCCATGGCGGGCGATGACGGGCATCGGGGATGGTCCTATTATGTGGCGGTTTCGCCGAACCGGCGCGGCGAGGGTCTGGGCAAGGCGATCATGGATCATGCCGAAGGCTGGCTGAAGTCCCAGGGCGCCCCGAAGGCCAATCTGATGATCCGGGGCGGCAACCCTGTAAAGAGATTTTACGAAGCGGCGGGCTACGAGGTGGAAGATCGCGTCGTCATGGCCAAATGGCTCGCCGAGCCGCCGGCACGCGACGAGCCGGCCGAACTGGACGTCACGATTACCTACCTCGAAATGCTGGAACAGCCGACGCGCGGTCCGGCCCGCCCGCCGCGCCTGACGGAGAAGATCGCGCTCATGCGCGCCGAGCGGCCGACGGTCAGCTTTTACCGCTATCTCTACAATGCCGTTGGTGCGTCCTGGGTTTGGTATGAACGCAATCAGCTTTCCGACGAGGAATTGGCCGCTATCGTCCAGGACGAGAAAGTCGAGATCTGCGTGCTTTATTACGACGGCACGCCGGCGGGTTACGCGGAACTGGACTTTCGCCAGGAGAGCGAGGTCGAACTCGCCTATTTCGGCCTGATCCCGGACTATATCGGTTTGGGGCTGGGCAGCTATTTGCTCGATTGGGCGATCGATACCGCCTGGTCGCGCAACCCGCGCCGTCTGTGGGTGAACACCTGCACCCTGGACCACCCTGCCGCCCTGCCGGTCTATCAGAAAGCCGGATTCATGCCTTGCGATCAGGAGACCATCCGGATCAAGGACCCGCGCTTGGGATAATATCAAGTGCCGCGTGGCCTGGATAGTTGAATATACCCAATAAGCGGCGCGGCCGGCCATGATGGAACGAGACGAGGGACCAGTGGGAATCGCCAGCGGCATCTATATATCGTAGAGAGAAAGGCGTTCAGACACGAGATAGTGTATATCCGCCATTGCATCGCCGCCGCACCCGCGTTAAACTCTCGCTAAGGTTCGAGCTGGATTTTGGGGAAAATCAGGCAAGTGCAGCAATACCGATAGGGAGGTTCAAGAATGTTTTTCCTGCGCAGATACTCCAGAATTATCGCATTGCACCTGGTCGCCTTGATGATGGCCGTAACCATGCCGCTCGGCGTGGCACAGGCCGCGCTGGTCGGCACCGACCAGGTGGTGGCCCCGTCGCAGGCCGAGGCCGACCGCACCCGCGTCGCCGCCTTCATCGCCCGCGAGGATGTCCGCGGCGAAATGCGCAAGATGGGCGTCGACCCCGATGAGGCCAAACGCCGGGTTGCCGTCATGTCGGATGTGGAGATCCAGCGAGTCGCCGCGCGGATCGACGAGACGCCCGCCGGCCAGAGCGCCGCTGGAGCCATCGTCGGTGCGGTGGTGCTGATCTTCATCATTTTGCTTGTGACCGACATGTTGGGCCTGACGGATATCTTCCCCTTCGTGAAGCGAAACGACAAAAACTAGCCTCCGCTTATCGGGAAGCATGCATTGACGGAACGCGCCCTGGCGCTGCTGGCGGTGCTGTTTCTTGTCGCCGGTTGCACCACGGCCCAACAGACGCACGACCTGCTGGACGATCCCGGCGCATTGCCGAAAACGGCCATGGTTGCGGACGTCCCCTTCTTCCCGCAGGAAAAATATTTTTGCGGGCCGGCGGCGACGGCCATGACGCTCGCCTGGTCGGGATTGCCGGTCACTCAGGAGGAGATGGCCGAACAGGTCTATACGCCGGGCCGCGAGGGGACGCTTCAGCCCGACGTGATCGCTGCGATGCGGCGCAACGGGCGGCTGGCGGTTCCGGTGGACAGCTTGCGCGAATTGCTGGGCGAGATCGCCGCCGGGCGGCCGGTACTGGTATTCCAGAATCTCGGGCTTAAGATATATCCCCGATGGCACTTTGCGGTCGCCATCGGCTATGACCTCGATGACGGCGAGTTGATCATGCATACCGGCCCTTGGGACAACCGGCCCGTGGCCCTGCGCACCTTCGAACATACCTGGCGGCGCGGCGGTTACTGGGCGCTGGTGGCGCTGAAACCCGGTGAGATGCCGGTCGCGGCCAAGGAAGCGGAAGTCGTGCGCGCGGCCGCTGGTCTGGAGAGGGTAAACCGCCCTGTGGATGCTGCGGTTGCCTATGAGGCGATCCTCGAGCGCTGGCCCCACAGCTTCCCTGCCTGGATGGGGCTCGGCAATGCACGCTATGCGATGAAGAATCTGGCGGGCGCCGAGCAGGCCTGGCGGGGCGCCATCGCCGCCGATCCACAAAATGCGGCGCCGGCCTGGAACAATCTGGCCTATGTGCTGCAGGCGCTCGGCCACCGCCCGCAAGCTATCGATGCCGCGAAAACGGCCGTGGAGTTGGGTGATCCGAACGACCCGAATTACCGGGCGACGCTGGACGAAATTACAAACATGTGACGGGCGGTTACAGCCCAAAGTTTTGTTTCCCCTTCTCAACACGGCATTTTTGTTCCAATATTCGTACTTAATAAAACAGGTTTGCGCCCTGGATGCGCGGCCATGGAACATGGAGGAAGCATAATGACCCAAGATATCCAAAGATTCAGCTGCTTGCGGGCCAGGCTACTCGGCATGACCGCGCTGGCAGGCCTTTGCGCGGCGGTGGCCCTCCCCACCGGCGACGCAAGCGCCGCCGGCTTCGCGCTAAAGGAACAAAGCGGCGCGGCCCAAGGTAATTCCTTCGCGGGCGCCACCGCCGGTGCGGAGGACATTACCTACATGTTCTTCAATCCCGCCGGCCTGACGCGCCAGGAAGGTCACCAGGCGGCCGTGGTGCTGAGCTATATCGCACCAAGCGCCGAGACCAACGATGCCGCCTACATATTCGGTGGGTCGGGCGTGGAGGATGGCGGTGTCAGCGCACTGGTTCCGGC
>JADFVY010000572.1 GCA_015222795.1 Pseudomonadota bacterium
GCCCAGACGAAAGCCGCGCCGATCACCAGGCCCAGCGCCCACAGACTGCCGGCGAAGCGCCGCTCACCGGCAATCAGCACCACCCCGCCGAAGGCCACCACCATCCCGACAAGGCGCCGCCAGCCCGGCGGGTCGGACAGCCGCACCGTGGCCAGCAGGGCGAAATACCGCACCTGCAGCTGGATTGCGATCGCCGCGGTCGAGGCGTCTATGGTCTTCAGGCCGGTGAACATCATCGAAAAATGCGCCGCCCCAAGCACTACCGACAGGGCGGCGATCTCTTTCATTTTGTCGCGCGGCATGGTGACGAAGGGCACCAGCAGCAGGGCGCTGAAGGTGAAGCGCAGCCCCATCATGAAGATCGGCGGCAACTCGGCGAGGCCGGTTTTGGCGACCACGAAGTTATAGCCCCAGATCACCATGACGAAGACGGCGAGCCCACTGTCGCGCAGGCCCAGCCCGCCGGTCCCGCCCGGCGCGTCCGATCCCGATTGTCCCGCCATTAGCGGATGCCCCGCTCCGTGGAAACCTTGTCCCAGGCGTCGTTGATCGCGGCCAGGCGCTCGTTGGCAAGCTGTACGAATTCCTCGGGCATGCCCTGGGCGGTCAGTGAGTCGGGGTGATTCTCGCGCACCAGCTTTCGGTAGGCGGATTTCAGTTCGTCGTCGGTCATCTCGCGGGCCACGCCCAGCACGCTCCAGGGGTCGGCTTCGCCGGAATCGGGGCGCAGCGCCGTGATACGCTCGAAGGCGGTCTGGTCGAGGCCGAAGATCCCGGCGACGTTGGCCAGGAATTCCAGCTCGTTGGGATGCACATGCCCGTCGGCCCGCGCCACATGGGCCAGGCAGTACAGCAACTCCTCCAGCACCGCGGGGTTGCCGCGGAACATGCCGGCGACCTGTTGGGCATAGGCCTCGTAGCCGCGATGGTCCTTGCGCGCCTGGTCGAAAATCCGCCCGACATTCTTCACCTCGTTGTGTGGGATTTTGAAGACGCGCTTGAAGGCTTCCACCTCGTCGCGGGTGACAACCCCGTCCACCTTGGCCAGCTTGGCCCCCAGCGCGATCATGGCGATGGTGAAGGCGATGGATTTAGTCTGGTCGGTGTCCTTGGGCCGGCGTATGGAATCGACGGCATGCCCCGCCGCCGCCCCGATCAGCGCCCCCAGTGGCCCGCCCAGCGCAAACCCCGCCGCGCCACCAAGAATCTTTCCCCAGATACTCATGGACCCTGTTTAACCCGTCGCCACCGGGGCGCGCAAGTATGCACACCATGGGACCAGGGAAATTTGCGCAGCATAACGTTGACAAATTACCGATAAATTATCAAACTGAGCGCCATTCTTTTGCGGCGGTATTAACGGAGTCACGGGCATGAACGAGACGGGCGGGGCGGCGAGCTGGCAGTTTTGGGTGGATCGGGGCGGCACCTTCACCGATATCGTGGCGCGGCGTCCCGACGGCGGGCTTGTGACGCATAAGCTGCTCTCGGAAAATCCCGAAAATTATCGCGATGCCGCGGTTCAGGGCGTGCGCGATCTGCTGGGGCTGGCGAAGGACGCGCCAATTCCGGCTGCTTCCATCGAGGCCATCAAGATGGGCACGACGGTCGCTACCAACGCGCTGCTTGAGCGCAAGGGCGAGCGCACGCTGCTGGCCATCACCAAGGGGTACAAGGATGCCCTTCGCATTGGTTATCAGGCGCGCCCGCGCCTGTTTGACCGCCATGTGGTGCTGCCCGAGTTGCTGTATGACGAGGCTGTCGAGATCGATGAGCGCGTGGCCAATGACGGCAGCGTTGTGACGCCGCTGGACCACGAAGCCACCCGCGCCGCGCTGCAGGCAGCCTATGACAAGGGCTATCGCGCCGTTGCCATCGTCCTGATGCATGGCTACCGCTATACCGATCATGAAAGCGCGGTGGCCGAGATCGCCCGCGAGATCGGCTTCCCGCAAATTTCCACCAGTCACGAGACCAGCCCGCTGGTCAAGCTGGTCGGGCGCGGCGACACCACCGTGGTCGACGCCTATCTGTCGCCGATCTTGCGGCGCTATGTGGACCAGGTCGCCGAACAGGTCGGGGACGTGCGGCTGATGTTCATGCAATCCAGCGGCGGGTTGACCGATGCCCGCATGTTCCAGGGCAAGGACTCGATCCTGTCCGGCCCCGCCGGCGGTATTGTTGGCGGTGTTCGCACCGCGGCCCAGGCCGGCTTCAACAAGCTGATCACCTTTGACATGGGCGGCACCTCGACCGACGTGGCCCATTACGACGGCGAATACGAACGCGCTTTCGAAACGCTGGTGGCGGGCGTGCGCATGCGCGCGCCGATGATGCGGATCCACACTGTGGCGGCCGGCGGCGGCTCCATGTGTATTTTCGATGGCGCGCGCTATCGCGTCGGTCCGGAATCCGCGGGCGCCAACCCAGGGCCGGCCTGTTATCGCCGTGGCGGACCGCTGACCGTCACCGATTGCAACGTCATGCTGGGCAAGCTGCAACCGGATTTTTTCCCGCGCGTGTTCGGCCCCAATCAGGACGAGGCCCTGGACGCCGATACCGTGGCTGAGAAATTCACCGCCCTGGCCGAGGATATCCGGGCCGCCACCGGCGACACGCGTACACCGGTCGAGGTCGCCGATGGCTTCCTGAAAATCGCGGTCGAGAACATGGCCAACGCGATCAAGAAAATCTCAGTCCAACGCGGTTACGACGTGACCGAATATACGCTTTGCAGCTTCGGCGGCGCCGGTGGGCAGCATGCTTGCCTGGTGGCCGATGCGCTGGGCATGAAGAAGGTCTTTCTGCATCCCTTCGCCGGTGTGCTGTCGGCCTATGGAATGGGGCTGGCGGACGTACGGTCGCTGCGCGAAAAATCGGTCGAGGAACGGCTGACCGACGAACTGGCGCCGGCGCTGGAATCGGTGTTGGGCGAACTGGCGGCCGACGCCGATGGGGAGATCGCCACCCAGCATATCCCGGAAGCGCGCCGCGGCATGCTGCGCCGGCTGCATCTTAAATATGAGGGCACGGACACCTCCATCGAGGTCGATTACGGTCCGGTCGCGGATATGAAGGGCGCTTTCGAGGACGCTCACCGCCAGCGCTACGGCTTCATCATGGGCGACAAGGCGCTGGTGGTGGAGACCGCCGCCGTAGAGGCCATCGGTGCGACCGGCGACGTGAATGAAGGTACCGGAAGCGTCGCTCCCGCCGAGGGCGCGGCGGCGACGGCCCTGGCCACCGTGCGCAGCTATATGGCGGGTGGCGAGCGCGATGCGCCGGTCTACGACCGCAGCGATATGACGGTCGGCCAGAAAGTCGACGGCCCCGCCATCATCCGCGAACCGACCGCCACCACCGTGATCGAGCCCGGCTGGCAGGCGGAAATGAATGCGGGCGGCGATCTGGTGTTGACCCGGGTCGTACCGCTGCCCAAGCGCGAGGCGATCGGAACCTCCGTCGATCCGGTGATGCTGGAGGTCTTCAACAATCTCTTCATGTCGATCGCCGAACAGATGGGCTTTACCCTGCAGAACACCGCCTATTCGGTGAACATCAAGGAGCGCGTGGATTTCTCCTGCGCGATCTTCGACAGTGACGGTTCGTTGATCGCCAATGCGCCGCATATGCCGGTGCATCTGGGATCCATGGGCGAAAGCATCCGGGCCGTCATCGAAAATAATGCGGGCAAAATCCGCCCAGGCAACGTCTATATGCTGAACGCGCCCTATAATGGCGGCACCCATCTGCCGGATATAACCATCGTGACGCCTGTCTTCGACGAGGCGAACAGGGATATCCTGTTCTATGTCGGGGCCCGCGGCCATCATGCGGATATCGGCGGCCTGACCCCCGGCTCGATGCCGCCGAACAGCACAATCGTGGAAGAGGAAGGTGTCCTGATCGACAATTTCCTGTTGATCGACCGGGGCGAGTTCCGCGAGGCGGCGCTATACGAACTGTTGGCGTCGGGCAAATACCCAACCCGCAACCCCGACCAGAACACCGCCGATATCAAGGCGCAGATCGCCGCCAACGAAAAGGGCGTGTCCGAACTGCGGCGCATGATCGGCCATTACGGACTGGATGTCGTGCGCGCCTACATGGGGCACGTTCAGGACAATGCCGAGGAATCGGTACGCCGGGTGATCGATGTCATGAAGGATGGCGAGTTCACCTATCCGCTGGACAACGGCGCCAAGGTGCATGTGTCGATCATTATCGACAAGGCGTCTCGCAGCGCCAAGGTGGACTTCACCGGCTCCAGCGACCAGTTGGAAAACAATTTCAACGCCCCCAGCGCGATCTGCCGGGCCGCCGTGTTGTATGTGTTCCGCACGCTGGTCGATGGCGACATTCCGATGAACGAAGGCTGCATGAAACCGATCGAGCTGATCATCCCCGAGGGCTCGATGCTGGCGCCACGCTATCCGGCGGCGGTGGTGGCGGGCAACGTGGAGACCTCGCAGGTCGTCACCGACACGCTCTATGGCGCGCTTGGCGTGATGGCGGCGGCCCAGGGCACCATGAACAACACCACCTTCGGCAATGACCGCTATCAGTATTACGAGACCATCGCCGGGGGCTCCGGCGCGGGGCCGGATTTCGACGGCACCGATGCGGTCCACACCCACATGACCAACAGCCGGCTGACCGACCCGGAAGTGCTGGAAATGCGCTTCCCCGTCAGGCTTGAAAGCTATGAGATTCGCCATGGCAGCGGCGGGCGCGGGCGCCATCATGGCGGCGACGGGGTGATCCGCAAGCTGCGCTTCCTGGAGGAAATGACCATCTCGATCCTGTCCAACCACCGCATCGTGCCGCCCTACGGCATGGCGGGCGGTGAACCCGGCGCGTTGGGCCGGAACTGGATCGAGCGCACGGACGGCACGATCACCGGGATGACCGGCACCGACACCGGCCCGATTCACCCCGGCGATGTCTGGGTATTGGAGACACCGGGCGGTGGCGGTTACGGCGAGCTAGTGGATTGAATCTAGCGGACGAATAGGAATATCAATCATGGCCGACAAATCCAAGGCCCGCGACGGCAGGAGAATCGTCTCGTCCGCCGAGCTGGCCGATAGCGGCGCGCCGGCGCTCAGCGAGTTCGAGTACGGGCTGTTCATATCCGACAACGCCTTCGAGCGCTGGATCGTGCGCTGCATGGCCGGCGCGGGTTATCCGGATTTCAGCCCGCTTGAAGTCATGGTCGTCCATACCGTGAATCATCGGGCCCGCGATAAACGCCTCTCCGATATTTGCTTCGTGCTCAATATCGAGGACACGCACCTGGTAAATTACGCGCTAAAAAAGCTGCTCAAGGCCGGGTTGGTCGAGGCCGAAAAACGCGGCAAGGAGACCGCGTGGCGAACCACGAAACAGGGCGCCGAAGCCTGCGCGCGCTATCGCGAAGTGCGTGAATTATGCCTGGTGGAAACCGTCAAGGCGCTGGGCAATTTCGACGAGGACGAGATCGCCACCGTCGCCCGCTTCCTGCGCGCGCTGTCGGGCCTCTACGACCAGGCCGCCCGCGCCGCCACCAGCCTGTAAAATGCTCCGGTTAACGGTTCGGCAAGATGTTTCGTGTATCCCCTTATTCCTGGACTACATGACCAAATTGAAGGGTTTCAAAATGAACAACATCAAAACGCGCCGCGCCGTGATTCGCTGGACGCTGCTGGCCGCGGCTTCGGCAACGCTGACGGCCTGCCACGGCAAGTTCCATGTACCGCCGGGGCAAATCAAAAAACTGAGGACGCCGGCCGCAACCGGGGTCACCCCCGGGCAGGTTAAGAAGAAGAAGAATTAATCGGGAGAGGCTCTAGCTGGCGATCAGTTCCCTGAGGAACCCGGCCTCGCTCTCAAGCTCGTCCAGGCGGTTTTTTACCACATCGCCAATACTGATCAACCCGATCATCCGGCCTTCGAGCACGACCGGCAGATGACGGATCCTGCGTTCCGACATCAAGGCCATGCATTTCTGCACCGTGTCCTCGGGGACGCAGGTCATAACATCGCGTGTCATCAGACAGCTGACCGGCTTTTCCAACAGCCCGGACCGCCTGGTTGGGTCTCCCATGGCGGAAACGATATCGCGTTCCGACAGGATACCCAGCACAATGTCTCCATCGTCGCTGACTACCAATGCGCCGATTCGCGCCCTTTTAAGCACCTTGGCCGCCTCGCCGACAACGGTTTCCGGCGTTATGGTTACGACTTTGGCACCCTTCGTTTTCAGGATTGCTTCAACATTCATTGCCCGATACTCCGAATCTATGGTTCCGTGCTACCTTGCGACTAGAGGCAAACTTGGCCTAATTTAGCACAAATTCCGGCAATTCGCCACCGGCGAAAATCTCAGACGGTCGCCTGACGCCGCGACAATTCGGGTATAGTCTTTTCATTATCGGGCTCTTATACAATCGGGGTGAGTTTATGTTGAGGTTGCGTAGATGAAAATCGATTGGCTGACGGCGCAGAAAGTCCCGATTCCCAATTTGCTGACCACGGCGCTGGCTGTGCTGCTGGACGACCGGATGACGACTTCGGCGGCGGTGCTGGAACAGCATGGCAAGGGCGAGGGGCCGTTCTCGTCCATGCCGCCCGATGTTGTCTGTTTCCCCCAATCCAACGAGGAAGTATCGGCCATCGTGAAACTGTGCGCCGAGCATAAGGTGCCGATCATTCCCTTTGGCACCGGCACTTCGCTGGAGGGCCATGTGCTGGCGTTGAAGGGCGGCGTCAGTATCGATGTTAGCCATATGAATAATGTGCTCGAAGTCAATTCCGAGGACCTGGACTGCCGCGTCCAGGCCGGCGTCACCCGCAAGCAGTTGAACGAATATATCAAGGACCGGGGACTGTTTTTCCCCATCGATCCCGGCGCCGACGCCTCGCTGGGCGGCATGGCGGCGACAAGGGCATCGGGCACCAACGCGGTGCGTTACGGCACCATGCGCGAATGCGTGCTGGGCATGACGGTGGTCATGCCGGACGGGCGGATCGTCCGCATCGGCGGGCGGGCACGCAAATCGGCGGCCGGTTACGATCTGACGCGGCTGTTCGTCGGGTCGGAGGGTACGCTGGGTGTGATTACCGAAATCCAACTCAGGTTGCACGGTATTCCCGAGGCTATTACCGCCGCGGTTTGCCAGTTCGACAGTTTAGGGGGCGCCGTCGCCGCGGTTATCCAGACCATCCAGATGGGGGTTCCGGTCGCCCGCATGGAACTGCTGGACGATCTGCAGATGAAGGCCTGCATCGCCTATTCGAAGCTGGAAGGGTATGAGGAAAAACCGACCCTGTTCTTCGAATTTCATGGCAGCGAAACTTTTGCCGCCGAACAGGCGGAAACCGTCGGCGAAATTACCGCCGAAAACGGCGGCGGCGCCTTCAAATGGGCGAGCCGGATGGAAGACAGAAACGCGCTGTGGCAGGCGCGGCATGATTGCTATTATGCGGCGTTGGCGCTGGTGCCGGGCCGGCGCGGTATCGCGACCGATGTTTGCGTGCCGATCTCCAAATTGGCGGAATGCATTCTGGAGACTCGCAAGGACATCGACAAAAGTGACATGATCGCCCCCATCCTGGGCCATGTCGGCGATGGTAATTTCCACGTCCAGTTCATCGTCGATCCAGAAGATCAGGCGCAGCTGGACATGGCCGAGGAAATCAACGAGCGCATGGTCCATCGCGCCATCGCACTGGGCGGTACATGCACCGGCGAACATGGCGTCGGCATCGCCAAGATGGATTTCCTGGTCGCCGAACAGGGCGAGGCGATCAGCATCATGCGCACGATCAAGCTGGCGCTCGATCCCGACAACATCATGAATCCGGGCAAAATCCTGCGGGTTTGACCCGAATCATTTTGCCGACCCGGCCGGACGGATATATTCGCCGGCATGGAAACCATCGGCAAGCCACCCGAATCGCACACCGGCCCTTTACTCTCCGATGTTCTGGAGTGCCGCTGGCATGCCGTTACGGTGGAAGAGGCTTTCGACAAGCTGGATGCCAGCACCAACGGCCTGGACGAGGGCGAGGCGGCGGCGCGCCGTGCGATCTATGGCGATAACAGCCTGCCCGTCGGGCGCAGGCCTGGCCTGGCCATCGTCTATCTGCGGCAATTCAAGAGCCCACTGATTTATTTGCTGCTGGCCGCGGCCGCGGTATCGCTGGCCATCGGCGAGTTGACCGACGCCATCTTTATCTTCGTGGTGCTGCAGGTCAACGCAATCATCGGCGCGACTCAGGAATGGAAGGCCGCATCCAGCGCCGCCGCGCTGGACACGCTGGTCCAGAAACTGGCGGTGGTCTGGCGCAACGGAGTGCGTCGGCAGATCGACGCTGTCGAGCTGGTACCCGGCGACTTGGTTGAACTGGGGGCAGGGGCGCTGGCGCCCGCCGATATAAGGCTGGTGTCCGACCGGGACCTGCAAGTCGATGAGTCGCTGCTGACCGGCGAATCGCTGCCAGTCGAAAAAGATGCGCTTCAGTCGCTCCCCGCCGATACCCCGCTGGGCGACCGCCGAACCCTGCTTCACGCAGGCACCGTGGCTCTGGCCGGGCGGGGTCGCGGCCTTGTGGCGCGAACTGGCCTGCATACGGAAATCGGGCGCATCGCCCAGGCGCTGGCCGCCGCCGAGCAGCCACCACCGCCCCTGCTGGAACGGCTGGACCGCTTCGCCACCCGCGTCGGCTATGCCATGGTCGGGGTGATCGTGCTGCTGGGTGCGGTTCAACTGATGCGCGGGTTCGATCTGGTACAGGTGTTTTTCGTCGCGGTGGCGCTGGCGGTGGCGGCAATTCCCGAAGGCATGCCGGTCGCGATCACCGTGGCGCTGGCCATAGGCACCAGGCGCATGGCGCGC
>JADFVY010000573.1 GCA_015222795.1 Pseudomonadota bacterium
GCGATGCCTCGCATCGGCCAAGGGACGCAACGCGGCAGTCGGCCGGCGAACGCCAATGAAAACAGCAACATATTCCGGGCCAGACTCTAAGAGGAACAACGGCTCTCCACCGTTTCGGACATCTCTGCCCGAGAACCCTGGGCCGGCGCGGAACTCCGCTCCGGCCCTTTTCCTTGCCGGCGGATCGGAATTGGACAGGCCCGCCGGGGCGGTCTAAAGATGTCTTGACCAGATTCAACCGTGGGAGACCGAGAGGCGAGATGTCCGGCGAACCAGACCAGGAAACGATTCTGATATTGCGCGACCGATTCGGTTTCGACGGCTTCCGTCCGGGGCAGGGCGAGGCCATCGACGCGCTGCTGGCGGGGCGCAACATGCTGGCGGTCATGCCTACGGGCTCGGGCAAGTCGCTTATTTATCAGGTGCCGGCGCTGTTGACCGGGGGCTTGAGCATCGTGGTCTCGCCGCTGGTGGCGCTGATGCAGGACCAGGTGGCGGCGCTCTCGCTGAACGGCATCGCGGCGGCGACGATCAACTCGTCGATCCCGCGCGAGGCCAACGTGGATACCTGGCGGCGCGTGCAGGCGGGCAAGGTGACGCTGCTGTATATGTCGCCGGAACGGCTGATGACCGGACAGATGCTGACGGCAGTCGGAAAACTCGCCCCGAAACTCTTCGCCATCGACGAGGCGCACTGCATTTCGCAGTGGGGCCCGGCCTTCCGCCCGGAATATGCCGAACTCGCGAAACTGCGCGATATCTTCCCCGGCGTGCCCATCGCCGCCCTGACCGCCACCGCCGACCAGATCACCCGCGACGATATCGCGGCGCGACTGTTCGATGGCGACGCGGAAATCATCGTCACCGGCTTCGACCGGCCGAACCTGACGCTGGCCGTCGAGATGAAGAAGAGCTGGAAAAAGCAGATGGTGGATTTCGTCGCTGCTCACCGCGACGAGGCCGGCATCGTCTACTGCCTGTCACGCAAGAAGACCGAGGAAGCCGCCGGCCTGCTGCGCGACGAGGGTCACAAGGCGCTGGCCTATCACGCCGGCATGGAGGCGGGCACGCGCAACAGCGTGCAGGACCGCTTCATGACCGAGCCCGGCACGGTGATTACGGCCACCATCGCGTTTGGCATGGGCATCGACAAGCCGGACATCCGCTATGTCTTTCATACCGACCTGCCCGGCAGTCCCGAGGCCTATTACCAGGAGATCGGCCGCGCCGGGCGCGACGGTTTGCCGGCCGAAACGATGATGCTGTATGGGCTGGACGATATCCGCATGCGCCGCACCTTCATCGAGCAAGAAGACAGCCCGGACGACCGCAAGCGCCGCGAACACAAGCGGCTGGACGCGCTGCTGGCCTATTGCGAGGCGCCGGAATGCCGGCGCCGCATGCTGCTGCATTATTTCGGCGAGGCGGCGGAGGCTTGCGGGCGCTGCGATCTTTGCCTGAACCCGGTTGAAACGGTGGACGCCACCGAGGACGGGCAAAAGGCGCTGTCGGCGGTCTACCGCACCGGCCAGCGCTGGGGCGCGGCCCATATCGCCAATGTTCTGATGGGCAAAAATACCGACAAGACCGCCTCGTCGGGCCATGACCGGCTGCCGACCTTCGGCGTCGGCGCCGACCGGACCCTTCAGGAATGGAACGCGATGATCCGCCAGCTCGTGGCGTCGGGCTTCCTGCGCATCGACATCCAGGGTTATGGCGGATTGGGGCTGGCGGAAAAGGGCATGGCTCTGCTGAAGGGCGAGGGCGAATTCCGTTTCCGCCCCGATACAGTCCAGAAGGCCGGCCGCCAGCCGCGCGGCAAGAATCGCGCCCAGGCCGAGGCGCTGGACCCGCAAGCACAAGAGCTGTTGCTGGAACTGAAAAAACTGCGGCTCCATCTGGCCCAGGAACGCGAAGTGCCGGCCTACGTCATATTCTCCGACAAAACCCTGATAGATATGGCCGCCCGCCGCCCCGCCAACCGTGAAGCCTTCGCCGAGGTCTTCGGCGTCGGCCAGGCCAAACTGGAGCAATTCGCCGACATTTTCCTGGAAGCGATCGCGGGGTACGAGGGCGGCTGAGATCACAGGGCCGTCTGGCCCGCTTCGCCCCGCCCCGGTTCAAGTCCTGTTACGATCCATTTCTCGCGACCAGCCGCTGCGAGAGCGGCCCGGAGTCCTGACGGGCATTCTCCGAATTTACCGAATCTGACGGACGGCCTCCTCCTTGCCGCCTGGATCCACATCGACCTCTTTACGAGCATACGCAACGTATGTATCCACTGCCATCTCGGCGAATCGGCGCTGGCTGTTCAACGCATAAAATAGGTAAAAATTGATAAGTACTACAATAAACATTCCATATTTAAGAAATATATAATGTTCATCAATAAATAAAAGTACCACCTCAGAATGAATAGTTGTTTTATTAATGGTGTATTTTATTTCGATATATAATATTTATTGATTAGCTTTTTGTATTTGTATTTATGTGGAAATTTGCATCATTTTTTAAAGTGCTATATAGTCCTGCGAAAGCTGAAAATCAGGATGAGAAAATGACCCGGACGACACACGTCATGCGGGCGGGAAACTTTTGACAATAAGGTAGGGTTTATGTGTGGGTTAGCAGCTATATGGGGCGCGAAGGATACGGCGCCGGTGCGGGAAATGCTCCGGCTCCAGAGCCATCGGGGGCCGGATGGACAGGCTCTGCGGCCGGTGGACCGGGGTGAGGCAATTCTGGGCCATTGCCGTCTCGCGATTATCGACCCGGAAGGCGGGGAACAGCCGCTCGATACCCGGGACGGCTCATGGAGCCTGATTGCCAACGGCATGATTTACAACGACAAGGAATTGCGCGGGGAAAATCCCGCGACGGCTTATCGGACAGGATCGGATTCGGAATCGATTCTTCATCTGATCACGCAGCATGGCCCTCACGCCGTTTCCCGCCTGGACGGCATGTTTGCGTTTGTCCTTGCGAATAACGAAAGGCTGATCGCGGCGCGCGACCCCGTCGGCATCAAGCCGCTCTATTTTGGTGAAAAGGACGGCGCCATCGCCTTCGCGTCCGAGGCCAAGGCCCTGTCGGGCTACTGCGATTCGATCACGGAATTTCCCGCCGGCGCGGTGTTCGATTCCGCGACCGGGATGCACCGCTATTACGACATCCCCGATGGCGCCCCGGCCGCCTGGAAGGAGGCGGACGCCATTGCCGCCCTGAAGGAAACCATCGAACGGGCTGTCATCAAACGCCTGAGAAGCGATGTTCCCTTCGGCGCCCTGTTATCGGGTGGGCTCGACAGTTCCATCATAGCCGCTATCGCGGCCAGGCATGTGGACAATTTCAAGACATTCGCGGTCGGCTTCGAGGGAAGCGCGGATCTGGTGGCGGCGCGCCGCGTCGCCCGCCACATCGGGTCGGACCATCGGGAACTGATCCTGAAGCCCGACGAGGTGGTCCAGGCTTTGCCCGAGATCCTTTATCATCTCGAATCGTTCGATCAGGATCTCGTTCGCAGCGCCGTCCCTTGCTACTTCGTTTCGAAGCTGGCGGCCGACCACGTAAAGGTCGTGCTGACGGGCGAGGGCGCCGACGAACTGTTCGCCGGATATCGCTACCATCGCGACATCACGGACCCCGACGCGCTGCGGGACGAACTCCGCGGTTCGGTGGCGCGGATGCATAATATCAACCTTCAGCGCGTTGACCGGATGTCGATGGCGCACGGGTTGGAGGCGCGCGTGCCGTTCCTGGATCGCGATGTGATTGCGCTGGGATTAAGTCTGCCCGTGGAAATGAGATTGCGGCGCAAGCAGGACAGCGTGGTCGAGAAATGGATTCTGCGCAAGGCATTCGAGGATATTCTGCCGCCGGAGATCGTGTGGAGAACGAAGGTCCAGTTCGACGAAGGTAGCGGCACCGCGGGATTTCTGGCCGCTGCCCTGGGGGTGGAACAAGATGGCGCCAATTCGTCACATCCCAATGGACGGTCGGCTGAAGAAGCCCGTTACCGCGAAATTCTTTCCGACCAGTATGAATCGCCGCAAGCCATTCTCGATCTCGTGGCGCACTGGGATCCGCAACTTCAAGCATAAAACCGCGGCGCGATCAGCGCCCGGAGAAGGAGACTACAGATGTCATCACTACCCGAGGCTCCCCGAAAACTGGCAAAGGCTTCATTCGATACGCTTTATGACCGGCCCCACCCGGCACGGTATTTTTCGGCGCTCAGGCCGCTGGAATACAAGATCCCGGCTTACGCCCAGCCTGTAATCGAGGAATGTGTGTCGGCCCTGGCCGAGTTGCGCGGGAAGCAGAAAATTACCGTGCTGGACCTGTGCAGTGGCTACGGCGTTAACGGTGGCTTGCTGAAATACGATGTCTCGATGGACGAGTTGTACAAGCTGTACGATGACCGTGGCGTCCAACCGAATTTGGAAAAACGCCTTTCCCGGGACCGCGAATTTCTGAAAAAACGTAAAAGGACCGATCACGATATCACCGTAATCAGTCAAGACATTGCGTTGAATGCTCTTAAATACGCGGAGTCCGTCGGCTTTGCCGACGCCACGATCAAGGCCAACCTGGAAAGGCGGCCCTTGCGCGGCAACGAGGCCTGTTTGATTGAGGATGTGGATCTGATCACCGTAACGGGCGGTCTGAGCTATATCGGTTCCGCGACTTTCGAACGGGTCCTGGGTGCGATAAAGCAGTCGCCGTGGGTGCTGTTCTTTCCCCTGCAACATACGGCGGTTCAAGAGATCCGCGATACGATCGCCTCGTTCGGACTCGATGTCGAGGACGCTCCGAGGCCGGTTCCCCAACGGCGTTTCAAGGATGAGCGCGAACGCCGCGCCATCCTGGCCGAATCCGGGCAGGATTCAACCCTCCCGCGGGACTGGGCGTTCGGGGCCTATCTCGAAGCGAAGCTATGCCTTGCCCGCCCGGCCGCCGATATCGGCGCGCTTCCGCTGCGCCACATTTTGTCCGAGGCCTTCGACGCCGGTTCCCGTAGCGCCGAGTCGGCAGCCTGAACGCCGGATTGCATAATTGCTCACGAAGATTGGATGAACAGAGGGGCGGCACAGCCCCCCGCCCTACCCCCGGCTGCCGGGTCTCTCGGGCACCACCCAGGCCGGGTTCAATTTTACGTTGAACCAGTACATCATCCAGTGCAGATGCGGTCCGGTGACACGGCCGGTCTGGCCGATCTCGCCTATTTTTTCGCCCTGTTTGACGAGTTGTCCCACCTTCACGTCGATCTTGCTCATATGCAGATAGGCGGTTTTCAGGCCGTGCCCGTGGTCGATGAAGACCATGCTACCGTTGAAATACATGTTCGGCTCGGCCAGCACGATCTTGCCGTCGGCGGGCGCAATGATGGGGTCTCCCTCGGGGGCGGCGACGTCTACGCCGGAATGGGGATTCTTCGGCGTGCCGTTGAGGATGCGCTGGCTGCCGAAGACGCCGGAAATACGCCCCTCCGCCGGCCAGATCCAGCCCGACAGGAATCCCGGCTCGGGCAGGTCCAGGCCTCGCGCCAACTTGGTTTTCCGGCGCTCTTCCTTCAGCTTCGCCATCAAATCCGGATCTGCCGGCGGCGTCACTTTCTTGGGCGGCAGGCCGTCGATCCGCTGCACCTTGTATTCGCGCTGAACCACGTCGATTTCCTGCACATGCACGTAACCGTCCGGCATCCGAACGGTCAGCTTCGCCTTGGGTGGCGCATTGCGGCCGAAACCGAACAGGAAATCGCCGTTGGGTGAAATCCGCAGTTCCTTGCCATCGAAATCGACGGTGGCCTTGGGATCGACGCGGCCAATCACCAGCCCGCCCTGGATGAAATTGCCATCGAGCGTCAGTTCCCGGTCACTACCAGCCAAGGCGGCATGGGGTAGCAGGAAGGCTATCGCGATTAGCAGGAAATGGCGTTTCAAAGCAGGCTCCCTTGTTTGTCGTCTATTTTACCCGGCATGGGGGCCGGTTTCCTTGGGGCCGGCACCGACGGCTTGCCGCCGATCACCGCGCCGACCGAATTGTCATGGAACTGCACCGCGACCTGTTGGCCCGGCGAAGTCGCCGCCGCCGCCGTAACCGGCCGCCCCTTCGAATCGCGCACCACCGCATACCCGCGTTCCAGCACCCGATGGAAGGAATAGCTTTCCAGCAGGCTGGCGGACCGCGACAGGCGTTTCGCCTGTTCCTCCACCAAACGCCCCGCCGCCCGCGCCAGGCGCGGCGCGTAATCGCCAAGTTGGCGGGCGCCGTCCGATCTAGCGCGGTCTGCGGCGCGAAGGGAGAGCCGTTTTCCCAGGTTCGAACTGCGGTCCAGGGCGCGGCCCAGCAGGCTGTTCCAGGCCGTGCGCATTACGCGGTCCGCCATACTGAGCTTGCCGGCTAGATCCGCCAGCAGTTCCTTGGGATGCTTCAGTTTCGCCGCCAGCGTATCGGTCCGGTGTTTTCGGTCGGTCGCAAATGTCCGTACCGCGCCACGCAGCCGCTCGAAGGCGGCGTCCAGCCTTTGTACCGGCACGGCGAGGATCGAATCGCGGCTCGGCAGGCCGCGGGCCAGGCCTTGGACGCGGATGCGGCGTTCCTCCAGCATGCGTGCCGAAGCGCCCACCATGCGGCGTTCGAAATTCAGGATATCGGCCTGCAATTCGGCGCGCACCGGCACCGCGATCTCGGCCGCCGCCGTCGGCGTCGGCGCGCGCCTGTCGGAGGCGAAATCGATCAGGGTGGTGTCGGTCTCATGCCCCACCGCCGAGATCAGCGGAATTTCCGAGGCGGCGGCGGCGCGCACCACGATTTCCTCGTTGAAGGCCCAAAGGTCCTCAAGACTGCCGCCGCCGCGCGCGACGATCAGCAGGTCCGGCCGGGGCACGGCGCCGCCGGGCCGGATTGCGTTGAAACCCTCGATGGCGGCTGCCACCTGTTCCGCCGCGCCCTTGCCCTGTACCAGCACCGGCCAGACCAGCACATGGCGCGGAAAACGATCGCGCAACCGGTGCAGGATGTCGCGAATCACCGCGCCGGTTGGCGATGTCACCACGCCGATCACCTCGGGCAGGTATGGCAGCGGGCGTTTGCGGGACTCGTCGAACAGCCCCTCGGCCGCCAGCTTTTTGCGGCGATCCTCCAGCAGCTTCAGCAGCGCGCCCTCGCCCGCCAGCTCCATCGAATCGATGACGATCTGGTATTTGGAGCGGCCGGGATAGGTGGTCAGCTTGCCGGTGGCAATGATTTCCAGCCCGTCTTCGGGTGCTATTCCCAGCCGCGCCGCCACGCCCTTCCAGCAAACCGCGTCCAGCACCGCGTTCTCGTCTTTCAGCGTCATATAAAGATGCCCGGAGGCGGCGCGCTTGAAACCGGAGACCTCACCGCGCACCCGGACCCACGAAAAATTCTCCTCCACCGTGCGCTTCAGCGCCTGGCTGAGCTCGGTGACGGTAAATTCGGCGACATTGCCGGTAGGGTTGGGTGAAATATCGGTCATATCGCAGTGGTATATATTAGATATAGGGTACCCATGGGATCGTGTTTCCCGTTTTCTCGGCAGGAGGGCGTGCGCGGGCGATGCTTGCGCATCGTCAAGCGCGCCCGACGCACCGAGGAAGCGAGAAACGCGACCCTTCGGGCGGCCTTGCGAGCCCACCGGCCGCGTTGCGCGCCGCTTGCGATGCTCGGCATCGCGGCGCGTTGCGCTTCTTTCCGGATGAACTCGCAAGGCCGTCCCATGGGCACCCTATATCTAATACATACCACTAGTGCCGGCTATGATAAGAAGATTGTCTCCTCAATGCAAAAGCCAAACGGAATAGTCAAAGCATGAAAATACTGGTGGTCGGATCGGGCGGTCGGGAACATTCGCTATGCTGGGCGATAGCGGCCTCGCCACTATGCGAAAAGCTGTGGTGCGCGCCGGGCAATGCGGGCATCGCGCAGGAAGCAGAATGCGTCGCCATCGCCGCCGACGATATAGACGGGCTGGTCGCCTTTGCCGGGCGGGAGGCGGTCGATCTTGTCGTGGTCGGGCCGGAACAGCCGCTGGTCATGGGGCTGGTCGACCGGCTGGAGGAGAAGGGCATCAAGGCCTTCGGCCCACGCGCGGCGGCGGCCGAACTGGAAGGTTCCAAGGGTTTCATGAAGGATATCTGCGCCAAGTACGATATCCCCACCGCCGCCTATGGCCGGTTCACCGATATCGAAAAGGCCAGGGCCTTCATCCGCGAACAGGGCGCGCCGATCGTGATCAAGGCCGACGGGCTGGCGGCCGGCAAGGGGGTGACGGTGGCGCTGACCCTGGACGAGGCGTTGAACGCCGCCGAGGACGCGCTGGTCGAGGGCCAGTTCGGGATCGCGGGCGCCGAGATCGTGATCGAGGAATTCATGGAGGGCGAGGAGATCAGCATCTTCGCGCTGTGCGACGGCAGGACGGCCCTGCCGCTGGCCTCCGCCCAGGATCACAAGGCCGCGTATGACGGCGACAAGGGCCCCAACACCGGCGGCATGGGCGCCTACTCGCCCGCCCCGGCAATGACCGACGCGCTGTTGGCCGAAGTAATGAAGACCATCATCCAGCCCACCATTGACGGCATGGCCGCGGAGGGGCGGCCCTACAAGGGCGTGTTGTTCGCCGGGGTGATGCTGACCAGGGACGGGGTCAAACTGCTGGAACATAACGTGCGCTTCGGCGACCCGGAATGTCAGGTGCTGATGATGCGGCTGAGGTCGGACCTGGTGGCGGCGCTGGTGGCGACCGTCGACGGCGTACTCGACCGCTTCGATATGCGCTGGTACGACGACGCCGCGCTGGCCGTGGTACTGGCGGCCGAAGGCTATCCGGGATCATACGAAAAAGGCACGGAGATAAAGGGCGTGGCGGCGGCAGGCGACGCCGACGAGAACGTCACCATTTTCCATGCCGGCACGAAACGCGACGGGGACGGCCCCCTGCTGGCGGTCGGCGGGCGGGTTCTGAACGTCACCGCACTGGGCCGAACAGTGGCCGAGGCCCAGTCCCGCGCCTACGAAGCGGTGGACCGTATCGACTGGGCGCAAGGCTTCTGCCGCCGCGACATCGGCTGGCGCGCGGTAGCGCGGGAAGGCGAATAATCTTTTGGTGTCATGGCGCCTGGTTTCGTAGCGCCTGGTTTCGTGGTGCCATGACACCAGCAATGATATAATACCAAGGCTCGTTGATAATGACCCATATGATGAAGCTTTGCGACCCGCCGGGCAGGCGCGGCCCGTGGCGCGATGCACC
>JADFVY010000574.1 GCA_015222795.1 Pseudomonadota bacterium
GGCGGTTCCATGGGCACCAGCTCCTACGTCCTGGCCGGCACGAAAGAAAGCGAGGCACGCGCCTTCAGCTCCGCCTGCCACGGTGCCGGCCGCCGGATGAGCCGGCACAAGGCACTCAAGCTCTGGCGTGGCCGGCAAGTGGTCGACGACCTGGCCGCACGCGGCATCCTGGTGCGCGGCCACTCGTCGCGTGGCGTCGCGGAGGAAGCCCCCGGCGCCTACAAGGACGTGACCGAGGTGGTCAACGCATCGGAACGGGCCGGGTTGGCGCGCAAGGTAGCGAAGCTCGTGCCGATCGTCTGCATCAAGGGATGAACCGCGCCATGATGCGCCGAACCAGCTCAGCTGTCCCTGCTATAAGTACCGACCAGCGTCGCCTCGGCAAGCGCATGCGGCCGCGCGGCGGCCTCCACTTCGGGACAGTCTGCGCCGGCGGCGAGGTCAAGGTGCTCAACCGAAAGAGCCAGCAGCCGGAAGCGGTAATGGTGCACGCCGTGCCGCGGCGGCGGGCAGGGGCCGCCGTAGCCCGTGCGCCCGAAGTCGTTGATCGCTTGGCGGGTAGCGCCCGCCGTTTCGTCCGTCGTGTAGGCCGCCTCGAGCCGGCTGGATCCCGTCGGTATGTCGAACAACGCCCAGTGGCGCCAGGTGCCGGCGGGCGCGTCCGAATCGTCACACAGGAGAGCGAAGCTCCTTGTGCCCTCGGGCGCGCCGGACCATGCGAGCGGCGGGGATTCGTCCTCGCCATCGCAGGTGTAACGGGTCGGAATGCGTTCGCCTTCGCCGAAGGCGGTGCTCTCGATTCGCAAGGTCATGTCTGGTCCTCCGCATTGCGCATCAAGGCGATGCGCCCAATGTTATTCCTATGCGCTCACCCGACCGGTCGGCTGCCAGGCCCCTGGGGGCGGCGCACGGATTCGAGGAGAAGATCATGCCTGGCAAACATCCTGACCCTGTAATAGCGATAGAGGTCGAGTGTTACGCGGGTCATCGGGGCGAGGAGACGCCGCGCCGCTTTCACCTTGGCGAGCGCACCATCGAAGTCGCGGAAGTGCTCGACCAGTGGCTGGCGCCCGATCACCGCTACTTCAAGCTGCGCGGTCAGGGGGGCACCACCTACTTGCTGCGTCACGACGAAGTTTCGGATCGCTGGGAGCTCATCATGTACAAGCGCGCGGCGCCCGGTTCGCACCCGTAACGCACCAGGGCCTGGATGCTATGAAAAACTCGCCCCGCCGACACTGATCCAGGTCAAACCCGGGCAATGCCGCCACCAGCCGGCAGTCATTTTTCTCGCCGCAGCCTGATCAGGCCGGCTTCGATTCTGGCAAAAGTGAGCGTTTTTCGGTTAAGTGCATCCATATTTATGTCGAATTTCCTGGCCAGATTACGCACTACGGGCAGCGGCTCGGGGTCGGCGAAGCGCCAGTAGGGCCTCAATTCGCGCAAAAAGATGTTGGTGGTCACCTGTCCCACGCCGTGGAAGGCCATGAGCCTGTCCTCAAGGTCGCGTGGCCCCCCGGACCGGTCGCGCAGCGCTTTCAAACTGCCGCCATAGGTCTCGATCAGTGTTTCGCAGTTCCTCAGTATTTGCGCGGACTTTTTCCCGTCATAGCGGACATAACCACCTTCCCACATGATCGGGTGCACCAGGAACGACCACCCGGCCTGGAGAATTTTGTCTGGAGTCAGCAGCTCGTGGCGTTCGAATGCGCGATAGGTCTTGCTCGCGATCGTCTCCGAAATATGGCCGCCGAAGAGCAGGCTGGCGAGGAACCATTTGAAGCATTCCTCGTCGCCGCCCTTTTTGAGGTCGATGCCCAGCTCCTCGGAATAGAGCCGGGTCCTCTTGAGTTCCTTCAGGGATACGGCCACCGGCGCGGCTGCCTGGCTCAAAATGCTTTTTGTTGCTTGCATCGTTTAAACGGGCGTTTCCTCACTTTCCGGGATTTTCGGAGACCGGTGAAGACTGGTTTCATCAAGCCCGATCGCGTTGAGTAGCCTTTTCGCCGCGTTTCTGGCCTCGACGCGTCCAACGGCGACCGATGATTCCAGGATCATCGCCTCGTATCCCGTCCCCGCCACCAATCGTCCGGGCGAGAGGATTACCAGTCCGTTCGGGCGAGTGTCGCATCGGTAGAGATCGTCCCGAAACCCGGAGATAATTTCTTGCAGCGGTCTCGCCCGGCCACTTAGCCCATCGACCCCGATGATCACCGGCGGCAATCGGGTCCAGTCGCCAGTCAGTCGGTTCGTCAAGGTCATTGGAATCGATACGCCGCCCCATCTGCCGTTGCACTCGACCCAATGCAGTTCCGCGGGTTTCCCGTCATCACCGACGAGGATGGCATCGAAGCTGCAACGCCCGAAATAGCCAAGCGCCTGAAAAAGCGTCCCCAGCTTGACGGCTTCGATTGCCGCTCGATTTTGCCAGACCGGCGACAGGGCGCTCGGCGTTGCGCCGCTGAACGCGGCGGTTTCGCCGATGATCGTCTGATCGAATATTCCTTCGACGATCGGAGTGCCGTCATCGGGGACAGGAATCCAGAGCTGCGCCGAGGGGCTTGCCAGGACTGGCTGCTCCCAGGCCGTGACGATCAAGGGGAAACCGCCATCCCAGCTGATGTCAGCAAGTCGCTCACGGAGAGTCTCGCCTACCAGCCGCAGGGACGACTGCCGCAGGGTCCTGGAGTCGAACACCAGGTTTCCCGCTGAACTGGCGCTGTTAGGCAGCTTTACCGCGACGTTTGGATAGCTACTGGCGAACCTGGAAACCTGCGAGGCGAGTCCCGAAAGATTGTAAACCGCCGTGGCGGGCGGCGCCGCGCGCGGGCCCAGCACATCGATCAGTCGGTCGGTAAACCAGGATTTATCGTTGACGCGTCTCGTGAGACGCGGCGGCGGCGCGGCCACGCAAACCGGCCGCTGCGAGGCAGACGCGATCCGGCCGGCCAGCTTCCAGACATGCCCGGTCCCCATATAGGTGATGAGATTGAGCCCGCCTTCATCCCGGGCCCGCTCCGCCAGTTGCGTGATCAGCGCATCGTCCTCGGCCGCTCGCTGCGCCAGGGACCTGGGGGAGGCAACCGACCGCGGACAAAGGATCCGGACCCGCCCCAACTTGAGGAAATCCCGACAGTAATCCTCGAAAGCCTCGATGCGCGGCACGCCAATCAGAACAATGTCGCCGTCCGCCGCGAGCAACAGGCTTCGGTAGCTATACGGCCAGTCGCCGCTTTCCTCGAACAGCGCGATTGCGCTGTGATCCTCGATCACAACGGCCGGCCATGGACCCAATCCGGATGTGACAAGGCTTCCGAAAGCCGCTGTTGCATTCAGCGTCGGCTCGGCGGCGAGCAGGCGCCGGCCGATATCCGTGATTCGTTTGCGCTCGCCTTCATTGAGGACAACCGGAATTTGCTCAATGACCGTTATGGCCGCCGTAGGTCGGAAGCGGCGCTTTTCTCCGGGGATTTGGGTGTTTCGGGATATAGACATTCTTTCTGCATCCATGGGCGCTATACATCTGATTTATTCTGCCAGGGTAACGACGTCCGCCGCCGCTAGGCCGCGTGCGCCCATTTGCTCGATTCGTAAACGCATGTCGGGATCGACCGTGAAGACCGTGCCATTGGGAACCTGCCGCCATTCTTCATGCGTGATCGGTTCCGAAGCCACCTCGACCGCGCGGTAGGGCTGTTTGGGATCATGGTGCACATGCGGTTTACCGCAAATCTCGCAAACGACGATGCCGTCTCTCTCGAGGTACCAGAGCGTTCTGTTGAGTCGCGAACCGACAAATATTTTTCCGTCGGTCAAAAGAACGTTGAGTGAGACCCTGGCCTCCGGATCGACCTCGGTAATCCAGGAGACGATCTTCTCGATTCCATCCCGGAGAATCTGAATCAGCGGTCGCTCGGGATGGCGTCCCCAGAGCGTGAGCAGGTAGCGGAAAATGTGCTCGCTGTCGGTGGTCCCCTGAATCTCGTTATGGTGCAACTCGTCCAGTTCGGGTAGCAGCCGTTCGCGCACCCGTTCGAAGTTGGGCACGGTGCCGTTATGTGCGAAAAGCCACAGACCGTGGACGAAGGGATGTGTGTTTTCGAGACAGGGCAGGCCAACGGTCGCACGCCGCACATGGGCAATCGCCGCCCGTGAATAGATCCGCGCGGCCGTCTTCTTGAAGTGCTCCCCGTCGTAGGCGGCCCAGGCCTGCTTCTCGACGAAAGGCACGCCGTCTGTTTGTTCCGCAACGCCCCAGCCATGGGCATGGGTAAGCCCCTCACGATCCTTTCTGCTCTGAGCCATAAGCGCGTTTTGCGCTCTGACCAGGCTGCATTCAATTCGTGTCGGTTCGGTTGCTCGCAAGCCATACAGGCGGCACATGATGTAGATCCCGTCTTCAGCGAGTGCGGTCAAGGGTACGGACCGCACGCCGCAATGAAATCGCCTCAAGCCGGCCTCGCGGATCTCGCCCCGACCTGTTCAAGCTATTACCGGTCATGGCCGGTTCAGGGCTCGGGCCGATTACAGGCAGTATTCTTGCTCACTGGTCGTCCGGGCGCATTGATCCAAGTCAGGGCGGTCCTCGACACCGCGCCGGCTATCAAAGATGCAATTCTTCGAAGAGTGGCCAATCATCAGGTCAAGGAACCGAGGATCTCTTTACATGGCCATCTCCGCCTCACCCGGGCGTATTTTCTCTTCTTCCGGAATTTCAGTCATCGTCGCTTCGGTCAGCAGCAGGATACTGGCGACCGAGACCGCGTTTTCCAGGGCAACGCGGACCACTTTCGTTGGATCGACGATGCCGGCCTTCACCAGATCGACATACTCGTTCAGCGCGGCGTCATAGCCAATGTTGCCCTCGCTCTCCAGCATTCGCGCAACCACGACGCCGCCATCGACAACAGAGTTTTCGGCTATCTGGCGGGTCGGCGCGCTTAACGCGCGATGGAGGATCTCCAGGCCCGTCTTCTCGTCACCCCCGGCCTTGGCTTCCTCCTCGGCGATCGCCTTGGTGCAGCGCAAGAGGGCGAGCCCGCCGCCGGGCACGATGCCCTCGGCGACCGCCGCCTTGGTCGCGTTGATCGCGTCATCGAGTGCTTCCTTCCTGCTCTTCATTTCCGCCTCCGACGGGGCCCCCACGCGGATCACCGCCACACCACCGGACAGCTTTGCCAGCCGCTCCTCCAGTTTCTCGCGGTCATAATCGCTTGTGGTTTTTTCGATCTGAGCGCGAATTTGGCGGATGCGCCCCTCGATCGCCGCCTTATCGCCCGATCCGCCGATGATCGTCGTGCTGTCACGGTCGGACACAACACGCTGGGCACGACCCAGCTGGCTTAGCTGGACCGTTTCCAGCTTAATACCCAGATCCTCGGCGATGAGCTGCCCGCCCGTGAGCACGGCGATATCTTCCAGCATGGCCTTGCGCCGATCGCCGAAGCCCGGCGCCTTGGCGGCGATGTTGCGAAAGACGCCCCGGAGCTGGTTCACGACGAGCGTGGCAAGCGCTTCGCCCTCGACATCCTCGGCTACGAACAGAATCGGTCTTCCGCTCTTGGCCACCTCCTCCAGAAGGGGAATTAGATCTTTTAGGTTGCCAACCTTTCGGTCACAGAGGAAGACATAGGCGTCCTCCAGAACTGCCTCCATTTTTTCCGGATCGGTTATGAAGTAGGGAGAAATAAATCCCCGGTCGAACTGCATGCCCTCGACGACATCGAGGACGGTTTCGGTTGTTTTGGATTCCTCAACCGTGATGACGCCGTCGTCGCCGACCTTTTCCATGGCTTCGGCGACCAATTCGCCGATGGACGGGTCATTATGCGCCGCTATTGTAGCGACCTGCGCTTTCTCTTTGCGCGTCTTTACGGGCCTCGACATCGCACGAAGCTCTTCGACGGCGACATTCAGGCCACGGTCGAGGCCGCGCTTGATGTCGATGCCGCTGGCCCCGGCGACGACGTTGCGCGTGCCGTCCGCGAAGATCGCGTGCGCCAGGATCGTTGACGTGCTGGTGCCATCGCCCACGGCCTCGCCGGTCTTCTCAGCCGCCTGCCGCAACATTTGCGCACCCAGATTCTCCTCCGGGTCCTTGAGATCGACCTCCTTGGCGATGGTGACGCCATCATTGCAGACAATTGGCACACCCCATTTCTTCTGTATCAGCACTGACTTGGACTTCGGCCCAAGCGTCACCCGAATGGCATCGGCCAATGCCGCGGCGCCGCGGAGAATCTTTTCACGCGCCGCCGAATGAAATAAAATTCTTTTATGTGCCATAATGGGAGGCCTCCCTGGAGGCGATCCGGGTTTAGTGGAATCGCCTTCGGCGATCCCCCAACCCGGTGAATCGGCTCTATCTTCAAGAGTTAGAGCGGATTCACGCGATCGATCGTGACCATGATTGATCACGATCCGCTCTAGCCGCGCTTTGCGAGCAAGCAACGTCACATTCTGTATGACGTTTTCAGGAGCAAAGTCATTGAGCCAGATCAAGCGTGTGGTTCTTCTCCTGCCTTGACTCAGATCATCGACGCGGCCGTAACAGGGGCGATAGGCTAGAGCCGATCAATCACGATCCGCTCTATCTTTGGTCTAGAGCGGATTCACGCAATTGATCGCAAGGTCGATCAATCACGATCCGCTCTAACGCAGCAAGCGAGATGATGGCCGTTGAACGCCCTCGGCAGCATAAAGCCTGGAGGACATTCCCAATGGAATTCATCCCCTGACTGAAATGACGCTAGTGTTACAGCCATCCGCGCGATACCGGCCAGGCAGCGTCACGGTATCATGCAATCCCGGCCCCGAGGGCAGGAGGCAGCGTGCGGAGGGTGCAACCCGGGAGGAAGCTTTGGCACTCAAGAAGATTCGCCTCGAACTCGGCCGGACACCGGATTTTCCGGAAGGTAGTTTCAGCCATGGCTATGAATTCGTCGTTCCGCTGACGGAAGACCGCCAGATCGATCTCAAGGCATGGGAGGCGGAACAGCAGAAATGCACTGTGCTCCGCTTTTGGGGAACCGCTGAACTTGAGCATGGTGAACTCATCCGCCTGCCCGAAGGTGGATGGGCATTTTCCTATGCCCCCGGCGAGGAGGACGACGAGCCCATATATCGCCTCGTGGATCATACCTTCAAGGAAGGCGAGTACGTCTCGATCACGGAACATGACGGCGTAACCCGCGCCTTCAAGGTAGTACAGGCCAGTGACTGGCGGCCCGAAGACTGAGAGCGGCACGGGCCGGCGTTGAACGCGTGATGGGCCGACCGCGTCTTTACGCAACAATCCCGGCCTGTTTACGGCCGTGCCGATGATCTGAGCCAAGGCGAAAGAAGCCATGGCCATCATAATATCTGATTGGATATCTCGCACGGCCTAGCGAACCCTTGGACGTGCCCCCAGGAGACGAAAGAAAAAGGTAGATGAAGGCATTCCTGCTGTTCACGGCCAGTGGCCCGTTGGTCATCCTC
Source organism: Pseudomonadota bacterium (assembly GCA_015222795.1). GTDB lineage: Bacteria > Pseudomonadota > Alphaproteobacteria > UBA8366 > JADFVY01 > JADFVY01. Next base: position 7,480 of record JADFVY010000574.1, read on the forward strand.
ACCTCCTATGAGTCGCCGACGACGCCGGGTCTGCTGGAAAAGTTGAAGCCTACCTGAGACGCCGGCGCTGGCGAAGCGGGTGGACCGGATTTCGGCGCAGCGATCACGGAGGGCGGGGAAGAGCAGCCGAAAAATATCACCGAGGCAGCCGAATAGAACAGAGGAGTAAGGCGAAATGCAGAATTCCACAACCGGCAAGGTGAACGGATGCGCGGCGGCGGCGCGCGCGGTCGCCGAGATCGAGGCCGAGCTGCGAACCTTCGAGGCGGAGGAGCGCCGGCGACTGGGGCTGGAAGACGAACGGCAAGCCTGGCGTGACCCCGATGTCATTCCCTTCACCGAGGAACAGCGCACCACCACGACGATTCTGTTCGGCGGCCTGACTCGCCTGCATGAGGCGCTTCTGGAGGCCAATTTCATCCGTTTCGGATACAAGGTCAAGGCGCTCGATTGCCCGGATACCGCGGCCCTGCAGTGGGGCAAGGAGTTCGGCAATCGTGGGCAGTGCAACCCGACCTACTTTACGGTCGGCAACCTGCTGAAATACCTTGTTCATCTTCGCGACGACCAGGGCATGGACTCGGCCGATATCGTCCAGAAATACGTCTTTGTCACGATTGGCGCCTGCGGCCCCTGTCGCCTGGGAAGCTACATCACCGAATACCGCAAGGTGCTACGCGACGCCGGTTTCGGCGGCTTTCGCATCATGGACGTGCGAAAGTTCGGCGAGCACAAGCGCGACCCGAACGTCGCCGGCCTGAAGCTGGACCTGCCCATCACCGTTGCGGGCTACAAATGCATCATTGCCGGGGATGTGATGAATGTGATTGCTTGCCGCATCCGGCCTTACGAGGTCGTTCCCGGCGCCACCGCCGCAGTGCTCGAGGAGTGCAGGGATATCCTCTGCGACGTGTTTCGCACGGGCAAGAGCGTATGGCGTGCGCTTCGCCGCTGCCGCAAGGTGCTGGACCGGATCGAGGTCAAGCGCCTCATGCCCAAGCCCAAGGTCGCGATCATCGGCGAGTTCTGGGCCATGACCACCGAAGGCGACGGCAACTACCAACTGCA
>JADFVY010000575.1 GCA_015222795.1 Pseudomonadota bacterium
CCAGAAGACACAGACTGTAGCTTAAATCGCCGCCAAATCTGTCCCATGATCGGGGAGTAGCTCATACATGTGGTCTGAGAGTTTGTGAATGTATCGGTATCGGCTGGTATTGCGCCGGCTGACGCCGGCTCCGAATCTGCGAAAACAGATAGTGTCACAAGCTCTGAGGAGGTTGCGAAGCAACCGTCTCGAAGGACGAGGCCGCGCCGGCAAGTTACAGGTGCCACCCCCTGGCGTCGGAATTCGCATAACGACCCCATGCAAAGACGTTTTCCGCGGTTTTTTGGCCCCATCGAATCGGAAAACGAGCCGGATTCCGATTTAATCCGGGCATATGATATGTATACATAATAACGATTCGGAAATATAATAAGTAAGCATAATATCGTTGATCCGCGCACCGGCGGCGGCGGGCCGCGCGAAATCGCCGGCCAGCGGCCCCATCCTCAGAGCTTGTGACTCATGGATTCACAAGCTCTGAGGAGGTGCGTAACGCCGTCTCGAAGGACGAGGCCGCGCCGTTGTCTCACGCGGGAATCAATGTAAACCAGATCGGATTCCGCCCTGGCCTTACTCCCGCTCGCCCAACCAGTCGCGGCGCCAGACCGTCCATTCGGCTTCGTCGGTGGTCCAGCCGGCATAGACCGCGGCGCCGAAATTCGGACCGGCCGGTCTGTCGCCGAATGACAGGCCCAAGCCGATGCCGCGCAATCCCGAAGTCATATTTTCGGCCGCCGGATGAAAACCGAAATGTTCATCCTCGTAGGTCGGCACGCCCATGAACAGCGTCGTATCCGGCCCGACGATATCGCGAAGTCGCCAGGTCTCCCAGGCCACGATCGTCCCGTAGAGCCAGTCGAAGGGCATGGCGGTGTCGTACATCATGACGGCGACCTGGTCGGTGCGCGCCGCCACCTCGCGGAAATAGGGCGCGCGCCACAGGCCGGCCTGACGGACAAGCAGCCGGGCCACATATTCCGCGCCGGGAACAGGCGACAATTCGTCGGTCGCCATCGACAGCAGCTTGCCGCGTGCCCGCGTCACCGGCGCGGTCGCATCCAACAGCGCCAGAAGATCGGGGTCGCCGGAATAGATCGGCTCGATATTGTAGTGGATGCCGTCAAAGCCGAGTTCGATGAGATCGCCCACCGCCTGCACGATGTTGGTGCGCGTGCCGGTATCGGAAATATCCAGCGGCCCGCCGCCCCGGCGTTCCACCTGGCCGACCCATGCATGCAGCCGGATCATGGGCGTGCGCTGGCGCATGGCGGCGATCAGGGCGCGGGCGTTCGGGTATTTTTCCGGCGGGATCAGGCCCTCGCCGGTCAGCGGCCCGGCATGGAAATAAACATCGGTGACGCGATGGCGCGCCAGCAACTCGGCATATTCATCATAGACTTCCTCGGAGTGGTTTTCGCCAACCCATTTATGCGCCGCCCAAACGGCGTTCGGCGTATCCGGCCCGGCGGCCGAGACCGGCGCGTAACGATAGAGCAGCCAGGCGCCGGCCAGCAGCAGCATCGAAGCCACGACCAGGCCGGCGCCAAGGATCAGGAAAATCCGGACAACCCGTCCTTGAAACAGCCGTGAAAATTTTCCCATCCTTATGCCCCCTTTCGGCATGGCGATAATCCTGCATGCCAATATTGCCGGCGGCGGGGCGAATTCGGGCAGTGATGTGACTTTCACGCGAAGAAAAGGCCGGGGTGAAAATCCCGGCCTCTCCAATTCCGTTTTTCGCCGCGGATCACGTCGCGTTCAGGGTCACCGGCGCCTCGCGACGCACCTCGACGTCGTACTCTTCCATCAGCGTTTTGGTGATTTCGCCCGGCGTGAACTTGTACTCGCCGATCTCGCTGACCGGCGTGACCTCGACCGCCGTGCCGGTCAGGAATACCTCGCTGGCCTGGGCCAGTTCCTCGGGCATGATGACGCGCTCGACAACCTCGATCTGGCGGGCCTTGGCCAGCGCGATCGTGGTTCGCCTTGTGATGCCGTCCAGGAAACAATCCGGCGTCGGCGTGTGCAGCTTGCCGTCGATATTCATGAAGATATTGGCGCCCGTCGCCTCGGCAATCTGGCCGCGCCAGTCCATCATCAGCGCGTCGTTATAGCCGTCGCGCTCGGCCTTATGCTTGGCCAGGGTGCAGATCATGTAGAGGCCCGCCGCCTTGGACTTGCAGGGGATCGTCCGCGGATCCGGCCGGCGCCAGTCCGACCACTGCATGCGGATGCCTTTCATGCGGGCCTCCGGCGCGAAATAGGCCGGCCATTCCCAGGCGGCGATCGCCAGATGAATCTTTGTGTTCTGGGCCGATACGCCCATCATTTCCGACCCGCGCCAGGCGATCGGCCGGACATAGGCGTCCTTGAAGCCCTGTGCCGCGACCACGGCGTTGCACGCTTCGTCGATCTGCTCCGTGGTCCAGGGAATCTGCATATCGAGCTGGCGCGCCGATTCGTGCAGGCGCTCGGTATGTTCGGTCAGCTTGAAGATGCGGCCGTCATAGACGCGCTCGCCCTCGAATACCGACGAGGCATAATGCAGGGCGTGGCTGAGAATATGCAGGTTCGCATCTTTCCAGTCGATCAGTTCGCCATCGAACCAGATGGAACCCGGGCGGTCGTCGAAGGGCATCATGGACATATCGTAACCTCAATAGCTGTAATATAGTTGTTGCGCGAAAGTCGTTCCCTCGACATCAACGAACATATCCGTCGGAAAATCAGCATGGATTGTTCATTTATGTCGTTTAACCTTGCATCCTGATACCATTGCGTGGAATATAAGTCAACATGGCTGACATAAAATCTCCGCCGCATGGCGCGGCAAAGCTTTCCGCCAATCCGCTGTTTCTCCGCGATGAGGAATTACGCCAGGCAATCGAGATGCTGTTCTTCGCCTATCGAGACTTCACCGGCGTCGCCGATGAAATCCTGGCGAATTACGGATTCGGGCGGGCCCATCACCGGGCGATCTACTTCATTGGCCGCCACCCGGACATGACGGTCGGCGACCTGCTCGAAATACTCAGGATCACCAAACAGAGCCTCAACAGAGTGCTGGGCCAACTGGTCGACGAAGGTTACGTGTCGCAACAGCAGGGCACGCAAGACCGGCGCCAGCGCCTTCTGAAGCTGACCGACAAGGGACGCGCGCTGGAAGAATCGCTATCGGCGGCCCAGCGGTCCCTGATAGCCGGGGCTTACCGCGAAGTGGGCGCCGAGGCGGTGGATGGCTTCCGCAAGGTTCTGCTGGGCGTTATGGGCAATGAGGAAGACCGTGCGCGTTTTGAACGACCCACGCCGCCGCGCCGCTAACCTTAATATTTAGAGCGGATTCACGCAATTGATCGTGAGCGCGATCAATCCCGACCCGCCCTAGGCGAGCGGCTTTCCTAGTCCTATAATCGCGCATGGACGAATTGCAACATATCCTGGTCGTGGACGACGACAACCGCCTTCGCGAGCTGCTGCGCGGTTATCTTAGCCAGAACGGTTTTGCCGTGACTTCGGCCGGGGATGCCGGCAGCGCCCGGCACCAACTGGAATCCATGGAGTTCGACCTGATCGTGCTGGACGTGATGATGCCCGGCGAAACCGGGCTGGAGTTCGCACGCTCGCTTCGTGAAACGAGCAACGACGTGCCGATCCTGATGCTGACCGCCATGGGCGAGTCGTCGGACCGGATCGGCGGGCTGGAGGCCGGGGCCGACGATTACCTGCCCAAACCGTTCGAACCGCGCGAACTGCTGCTGAGGATTCAGACCATCCTGCGCCGTACCGCCATGCCGGCGCCCGAGCATGACACGGCGCCCGAATATATCAAACTGGGCAGCCATATCTTCGACCGGGAGCGGGCGATCCTGCTGAACGGCGGGACCGTCGTGCGGCTGACGACGGCCGAAGCGAGCCTGTTGTCGGTTCTCTCGGAGATCCCGGGCGAGATCATGAGCCGCGAAACCCTGACGGACCGCTGCATGATCGATGGCGGCGACCGGGCGATCGACGTCCAGGTTACCCGGTTGCGGCGCAAGATCGAGCCAGACCCCAAAACGCCACGTTACCTGCAGACGGTGCGCGGCCGCGGCTACGTGCTGCGGCCCGACTAATATCAATGCTGCTGAACCTGCTGAAAAATAACATTCTGCCGCGCTCGCTATATGGGCGGTCTCTGCTGATCATCATCATGCCGCTGATTTTGCTGCAATTGGTATCGGCATGGGTATTTTACGACCGGCATTGGGACACCATCACTAAAAGGCTTTCCACTTCAATCGTCGGTGATATCAGCCAGGTCGTGGAGCTTTTAGGGGATGATCCCTCGAACGAGTTGCAAAAAGCAGTATTCGATATGGCAGGGCGCAATTTCGGCCTGCAGATGGAATGGCGCGACGGGGAGCGCCTTCCCGAGGATGTCTCCGAATCAGGGTCGCGGATTGAACATTTCCTTGTAAGCTCGCTGCAGGCTAGGTTCCAGGGTCCGGTGAGAATCGACGACTCGTCATACCGGGAGCGGGTCATCGCCGAAATCCAGCTTGAAGGCGCGGTGCTGACCGTCGTTATTCCGGGCAAGCGGCTGTTCAGCATCACGACATATATTTTCATCATGTGGATGGTGGGGACTTCGCTGATCCTGTTCGCCGTTGCCTCAATCTTCATGCGCAATCAGGTACGCCCGATCCAGCGGCTGGCCGAGGCCGCCGACCAGTTTGGCAAGGGTCGTGAACTGCAGGAGGATTTCAGGCAGGAGGGCGCGCTTGAAGTGCGTCGTGCCGCGGCCGCCTTCAACGTCATGCGCCAGCGACTGAGGCGCCAGATACGCCAGCGCACCGATATGTTGTCGGGGGTCAGCCACGACCTTAGAACCCCGATCACCCGTATGAAACTGCAACTCGCGATGCTGCCCGAGGATTCGGGGGTGGCCGGGCTGAAGGTCGATATCGCCGATATGGAACGGATGATCGAGGGCTATCTGACTTTCGCCCGCGGCGAGGGCGACGAGCCCACCCAGCATGTCGATCTGGCGCTGTTGGTCGAGGATATCGTCGCGGTGTGGCGGCGCAACGGGGTAAAGATCGACAGCCATGTGGAAGGAACGCTGATGGCATGGCTACGGCCTGACGCCATCAAGCGCGGCATCGAAAACCTGGTGGCCAACGCGTCGCGCTATGGCGGACAGCTATGGGTGCGCGCGGGCCTGCGCGGCGAGGCGATCGAGATCACAATAGATGACGATGGGCCGGGCATACCGGAATCCCACCGCGAGGATGTCTTCAGGCCGTTCTACAGGCTGGACGAATCGCGCAATCCGGAAACCGGCGGCACCGGGCTGGGCCTGGCCATCGCGCGCGACCTGCTGCGCAGCCATGGCGGCGATATATTGCTTGAGGACTCGCCGCATGGCGGCTTGCGGGCCCGTATTCGACTGCCGGTTTAAAAATCCCTCAATACATCCGCCCGCCGTCGGGAACTTTCTTGTCCGGGGCCAGCAATACGACCTCACCATCCTCGTCCGGTATGCCGAGCACCAGGACTTCGGACATGAATTTGCCGATTTGCTTTGGCGGGAAGTTGGTCACGGCGACCACCTGTTTGCCGACGACCCCCTCGAGGTCGTAATGCCTGGTAATCTGGGCCGAGGTCTTGCGTTCGCCGATTTCCGGCCCGAAATCAACCCACAGCTTGAAGGCCGGCTGGCGCGCCTCGGGATAGGGCTCCGCGCGGACGACCGTGCCTACCCTGATATCTACCTTCAGGAAATCGTCGAAGGTGATAGGCATGGATTTCCCCTCCCTGTTTTCAATCCACGATGCCGCGCGACGCTAACACCGGACGCCGTCGCGCGCAAAAAAGAAAACGGCCGCCCCCGTTTTCACAGGGGCGGCCGGAGACTCCGGACAAGGGAGGAGATGTCCGAAGAAGGGTCTTGCGGTATTACTTTTTGGCGGGCTTGGCGAAGCTCTGGGCTTCGTCGAGGCTCTCGACAAAACGCCTGTTCAGGATATCGAAGACCTGCTGGTTGGTCTTGCTCGCCGCGGCAGTGATTTCCTGGAAGTTGGCGACGCCACGCTCGATGCCCTCACGGGTCATGTCAGTCTGGCGGGCCATCTTGTCCTTGGGCTCGCCGGCAGCCAGCATTTCCTGGAAGGCAGCGGTCATTTCCTCGGCGCCCTCACGGGCAATCGCGGTCTGACGCTGGAAAATCGCCTGGACGCTCTCGGCGGCCAGCTTGTTGGCGTTGGTGAGGGTCTCGACATTCTTGGTCTGGAGGGCAATCATCTTTTCGACGTCGAACGCCGGTACGCTGAAGTCGCCCATGAACTTGGTGAAATCGAAGCCGGCGAAGGGATTGGCGGTAGCCATTTTTCAGTCTCCTGTGAATTTCGTTGCGGCGCACAACATTATTGTTGCGCTGCAGCATAAGCGTAATATACGCTTTCTATTCACAGGGTCAAGTGATTTTTTGTGCAGTGCACCATTTTTTGTGCGCCGCGATATTTCCGCGATTTCAGGCGGCCTCGGCGCTCTCGTCGTCGCCGGCGCGGTGGCGGCGGAAGATGACATCAGCCCAGCGGTCCACGCGCCCCAGATCGCGGTCCAGCGCCGCCATGGTCCGCGACATATCCTTGCTGTCATCCTCGATCCAGACCGCCATGCAGCGCAGCCACAGGCCGGTCAGGCCGGTGATCTTGACCTTGCCGGCAACGCCGTCGGACGACAGGTGGGCGGCCTCCAGCATCCAGGCCATGGAACAGCCCAACTGGCGCATCATTGCCACCGAGGCGATCGGGTCGCGCATCGTGCCAGCCCGAATCCGTTGTATTGCCTCGCGATGGGGCTGCAGCGCATCGAAGCGGCCCATCAAGACCTCGAACAGCCGGTCGCGCGCGGTGTCTTCGGGCGCGAAGGCAAAATCGGTCTCGACGACTTCGCGGTCGATCCGGCGCATGAAGGCGGCCAGAACCGCCATCCTGGAGCGCCAGGCCGGATAAAGCTCGGACAGTTTGGCCCCGGCGCCCTCGGCGATCGCCGGCAGCGTGACGCCCTGCCAGCCCTCGCGCGCAGCCAGGTTCAGCATCGCATCGATCAGCCGCGTTTCAATATCCCTGGTATCGGTCTTGCGGGCGCCGCCCTTGCCCGTGGAAGGTTTTTTCGCCATGACGACTCCTCCATTTCGGTCCAGCTATTATAGCAAGCATTACAGATGGATACGAATCAGGCCGGCCGCAAGGCCACATTTGCCACCCTGCCGCCCGTGAGTTCCGCCAGCGACCGCGGATCGAGGCGGAAAACCGCAAAGGGCGTGCCCGCCGCCGCCCAAATGGCGTCAAAGGCCAATATGTCCTCGTCGATGAAGGTCTCGATGGGCTTGTCATGGCCGACCGGCGGCACGCCGCCGATGACGAAGCCGGTCTCGCGGCGCACGAAATCCGCATCGGCCTTGCCCAGCTTCTCGCCCAGCAGCGCCGCCACCGCCTTCTCGTCAACGCGGTTAACACCGCTGGCGATTACCAGCACTGCCCGGCCGCTGTCCTTGCCCCTGAACAGGATGGATTTGGCGATCTGCGCCACCTCGCAGCCGATCGCCGACGCGGCCTCGGCCGCCGTGCGGGTCGACTGGTCGAGTTCCTGGATTTCGAAGGAAAATCCCCGCGCCTCAAGCGCCGCCTGAACCTTCGCGGCGCTGGCGGACAGCTCCGACATATTATCCCGCCAGTTCCCGCCCGCGCCTGGTGGCGGCATCGACGGCTCGGGTCATCAATTGTTGCATTCCGTCATCGGTCATCAGCACTTCCAGCGCCGCCTGGGTGGTGCCGCCCGGGCTGGTGACGTTCTTGCGAAGCTGCGCCGGCACGTCATCGCCGCGCAGCGCCAAC
>JADFVY010000576.1 GCA_015222795.1 Pseudomonadota bacterium
GAGTCTCTGCCGCTCCCTGAAAAACCTTCAATCGTCGTGCTGCCGTTCGACAATATGTCGAGCGACCCCGAGCAGGGCCATTTCGCCGATGGCATCGTCGAGTCGATTACCGCGGCGCTGTCGCGCATCGGATCCTTTTTCGTGATCGCACGAAACTCCGCCTTCACTTACAAGGGCCGGGCGGTCAAGGTGCAGGATATTGGCCGGGAGCTCGGCGTCGCCTATGTGCTGGAAGGCAGCATCCAGTGCGTCGGTCAGCGCGTGCGCATTACCGCGCAGCTGATCGAAACGGACGGCGGTGCCCATATCTGGGCCGAGCGCTTCGAAGGGACCGTCGACGGCATCTTCGACCTGCAGGACCAGATTACCGAACATGTGGCCGGGGCCCTGCAGCCCTCCATCAGGATCGCCGAGATCAGGCGTTCGCAGCGCAAGCGGCCGCAGGACCTCGGCGCCTACGATTACGCCATGCAGGCGATGCCCTATGTCTGGGCGCTGAACAAGGAGGACGACGCCAGGGCGCTCGGCCTGCTGGAAAAAGCGCTGGCGATCGACGCGGAGTACCCGCTCGCCCTGTCGCTCGCCGGCTGGTGCCATGCGCAGCGCGCGGTCTACAACTGGGCCGAGGACATCGAGCGGAGCCAGGCCGAGGCGCTGAAGCTGGCCGAGCGGGCCGCCCAGCTGAACGGCGACGATCCGCTGATCCTGGCGGTGCTTGGCGCCGTGCACAGCATCGTCCGCAACTACGGGACGGCGCGGATTCTGCTGGAAAGGGCGCTGACGCTCGACCCCAATGCCGCCTGGGCGCACAGCCGCCTCGGCTGGCTGGAGAACTACTCGGACCGGCCGGACCGCGCGCTCGAACATTTCCGGCGCGCCCTGCGCCTGAGCCCGCTCGACCCGATGAACTTCAACAATTATGTCGGCATGGCGTCGGCGCACGAGGTGGCGGAGGACTATGACGAGGCCGCGAAGCTGTATCGGCGCGCGCTCGAGGAACAGCCTCATGCCGAATGGATCTACCGCAACCTGGCGTCGTCGCTGGCCGGCGCGGGGCGGATGGACGAGGCCAAGGCGGCCTTTGGCCACATGATGCAGGCCTATCCCGGCCTGACCGTCTCGAAGTTTAAGACCGCGATGGTTTTTTCCCCCACCGTGCTCGAACGCATGGGCGCCAACCTCGGGAAACTCGGCCTGCCCGACTGATCCGGCCGCGCCAGGTTCCCACGGGTATGATCGTTTCTCACGCTTTCTACACCCCTGAACTACTCATTTCATACTCCGCGTCTTCCTGATTCTGCATCTTTTCTGCCTGCGTTCTGCATCTTTTGCCCGGCGCGGGGCGATGCGACCGCGGGAAACCCCGGCGTCGCGGCGTGAAGGCGTGCCTGTCCCGGTGACCAAACTACATAAATCTGCATCACCCGTCTTGCGGTCCCCGTGCCGGCGCGATAGTGCTGGACTGTTCCATATGGGAGAGAGGGCCGACCATGGCGCGGCACGATAAACGGTTGCGGCTGGCGGAGTTGCGCAAGGTCGTCAAGGCCGTCGAGCGCCAGGGGGTTTCGTACCAGCCGGCGCCGGTTGAAATAGCAGCGCTGGTGGCGCTGGTGGATGGGCGGTTGTCGAAGGGGGCGCCGGCGGGGCGTTCGGCGCGCGCCATGGCGCTGCTGGGCGGGCTGCAGGACAAGTCGAACGAACAGGCGCCGGGGATGGACCGGGTGGCCTGCAAGGCGGGCTGTTATTACTGCTGCGACGTCTATGTTTCGGCCCAGGCGCCGCGCATTTTCGCCATCGCCGACTGGCTGCGCGCGAACAGCCCGGATCTGAATGCCGGGATCGCCCGGCTGGCGGCGGCTGACGCGGCGGTCCGCGGCCACGATGTCGATGCGCGGGCGGCCGCCGGCCTGGCTTGCCCTTTTCTGGACGAGGGTAAATGCGGCATCTATCCGGTGCGCCCGGCCGCCTGCCGCGGCTTTTTTTCGCTGTCGCTGGAGGCCTGTGTCGCCGGCGCGCGCGGCGAGAGCGAGGAGATCCCGACGCCGCCCCATATCCACCCGCTGCGCGGCGCTTACGAGCAGGCGCTGTCGGCGGTGCTGTATCACTGGCGCCTGCCGGCGGATCATTACGAACTGATCCACGGCGTGCTGGTGGCGCTGGGGGACAGGCAAGCGGAGGCGCGCTGGTATGATGGCCAGGATGTCTTCGCCGGCGTCGGCATCGACCGGGCCGACGATGCCATGGAGCCGGAGATGAAGCGGCTGGAGGGTGAATTCTGGCGCGCCCTGTGGGCCGTCGCCCATGGCGACCCCGCCGCCGGCCCCTTCGCGGATCGGTTTCCCGGCTGGTGCGGGTAGCTACCTGCCGGCGAAAATCAGCAACAGGGTGGCGGCGACTACCAGCAGGCCTATGCCGAGACGGACTCCGACGCGTATCAACAGCCAGCGCAGTTCGTCGGGGTCTTCGCCGGCGGGGGCCAGGTCGGTTTTCTGCTCGTCCGGTTCAGTCATGGCTGCATATTAGAGGCATCGACCGGCCCATGCAAAAAATGGCGCCGATTGCACGGCGCCAAGGAAAGAAGAGAGGTATGAAATTCGATATCAGGCGGCCGCCACCAGGATCGTCTGGCGCAATTCGTGCAGTCTTTGCTGCAGCGCCGGGATATTATCGCCCTCGGCCTCCTCGGCCATGCTGATCGCACGCAACAACAGCGAGCGCGCCTTGGCGACATTGCCGAGATCGCGATAGGTCTCGGCCATGCCCGCGATGCAGGCCGCGACCTTGCCATGGACGTTGCCGAATACCTGGCGGCGATAGGCCATTGCCTCGCGGTAAAGTTCGGCCGCCTTGTGCAACTGGCCGGCGCGGCGGCAAAGGTCGGTAAGACGGGCCAGGGTCTGGTCGTTGGCGACGGCCGCTTCCGCCGGATCGATCTGGCCGATCACCCGCTCGCAGAGCTGGCGCGCCTCGTCGTATCGGCCCTGGTTCTCGTAAAGTTCCACAAGGCTGATGGCTGTCTTGGCGACGTGCGGGTGCGAGACGCCCATGGAGGATTCCGCGGCGCTGATCGCCTGGCGGTAAAGGCCCTCGGCCTGGCGATACCGGCCAGCCTCGACCGCGGCGCTCGCGGCGGCGTGCATCTTCAACGGATTATCCTGATCCATATCAGCCATGAATAACGGTTCCCCTTTGAAACAATTTTCGCCCACCGGCACTGTTCCGTACCACCCCTGTTACGGAACGCCGGGCGGTATTCCATCCCGACAACGAACCGCATATCCTTCGCCCTCGACAACTTGCCGGCAAACTGGTGCGTTCCGTCATTTCTTCCATTATGTTCATTATTGCAGTTCCTATTCCAAATTCAATAAACTCAACCCGTATTTCGTTTAAGAGTTTTCTAAAATTGGTTTCATCGCCAGAAAGACGGCGCCAGTTTCCTGGCGCCGCAAGTTGGCTGGGTCGCGGCGAGAATTCCGAATTCAAGCGACCGCCTGGGCGCTTCCGCCGATCTCGCGACTGTGCCGGGTCTGGGTCAGCAGGTTATGTGAGGTCTTAAAATCACCCAGTTTCTCGTGGATTTTGGCCAGTCCCGCCAGACATTCCAGGGTCTTCGGGTCGCTGTCGCCGCACAGGTCGCGGCGGCAGGAGAGCGCCGAACGGTAAAAGGGAATGGCGGCGCGCAGGCGTCCGGCCTTGTCGCAAAGATCGGCGACGCGGCGCAAGGTTTTGTTATTCGATTGAGCGATTGCAGGGGCGCTGATGCATGCAATGACGCGGCGCGCCAGATTGCGCGTTTCCTCCGCGCGGCCCTGTTTTGCGTATAACCCGGCAAGATCCTGGGCTACCAGCACCATGAAGGGGTGGCCAGACCCGAGGGTACCTGGGTCGCCAGGACGGCGCGCAGAAACAGCCGTTCCGCTCCGGCTTCGTCGCCGGCCTTTAGCGCCGACAGGGCGGCCGAATGGCCGTACATGGGATTGTCGGGATCCAGACCGGACGCCCAGCGGAACGCCGCCGTAGCATCCTCGTATTCGCCCTCGTCATAGGCCACCCGGCCGGTGCGATAGGCTTTCATGGATTCGTTTGCTGTCGTCATCTCAGAATATTCTCATGGGTCCGCTCGGATGAAGGCGTGACAACGATGAGATGCATAATTAACGAATTCTTTACCAACTTATTCCCACCGTTCCGGTGTTTTCCTGGTTTTTAAATATCAAATTCTATGGACTTGCCACGTATTGCGGGCAATCAGCGCTGACTCTGCATTTTTGGACAGGCACGCGGTTCATTGCCTTGCCGAGGCTGTAGCGGGCGGCTAACAATATAGGCGTGCCAATAACCCGGAATTCGGGGAGGAACATGGAGGCAAACGAATTGAGCAGGCGAGAATTGGCACGGCGAGGGCCACTATGGGACTGATCCTTGCTCAGTTCATGACCGGACTTGCCAGCGCGGCGTCGCTGTTCCTGATCGCCGCCGGGCTGTCGATCATCTTTGGCGTGACCCGCGTCGTGAATTTCGCCCATGGCTCCTTCTATATGCTTGGCGCCTATATCGCCTACAGCCTGATCGAGCGCGTCGGCGGCGGCGCCCTTGGTTTCTGGGGATCGGTGCTGCTGGCGGCCGTGGTCGTGGGCGTTATCGGCGCGGCGGTCGAGATGTTGTTATTGCGGCGCATTTATCATGCACCGGAGTTGTTCCAGTTGCTGGCCACATTTGGCGTTGTGCTGGTGGTGCAGGACGCGACGTTGTGGTTGTGGGGACCGGAAGATCTGCTGGGTCCGCGCGCGCCGGGGCTAAGCGGCGCCGTGAAAATCGCCGGCCACTATCTGCCGCAATACGATTTGGCGCTGATTGCCATTGCGCCGGCGGTGCTGGGCGGGCTGTGGCTGCTGTTCCACCGGACGCGCTGGGGCGTGCTGGTGCGCGCCGCCACCCAGGACCGCGAAATGGTCGGCGCACTGGGGGTGAACCAGGCCTGGCTATTCACATCCGTATTCTTCCTGGGCGCCTTCCTGGCCGGGCTGGGTGGGGCGATGCAACTGCCCAAAGGGGGAGCCGATCTCTATATCGATCTGAATATCATCGCCGCAGCCTTCGTGGTCGTCGTGGTCGGCGGCATGGGCAGTATCACCGGCGCCTTCCTGGCCGCCATCCTGATCGGCGAATTACAGGCCTTTGCGATCCTGATCTGGCCCGAAGGTACGCTGGTCGTTATGTTCCTGGCGATGGCGGTGGTGCTGGTGGTGCGGCCCTGGGGCCTGATGGGCAAGCCGGTGGTCGACCATGGCGGGGCGCATGCCGCCGAACCGCTGCTGCGGCCCACCCCGCCCAAGCTACGCCTGGCCTGGGCCGGGCTGGGCATGGCGCTTCTTCTGTTGCCGCTGTTTGTTGAGGAATTCACCCTGGTGCTGGCGGTGGAACTGGCGATCGCCGCCCTGTTCGCGGCCAGCCTGCATTTCATCATGGGACCCGGCGGCATGGTCAGCTTCGGCCACGCCGCCTATTTCGGGCTGGGGGCGTACGGGGCCGCGATGCTGGTAAAATATGCGGGCGCGCCGATGGAGGTGGCGCTTGTCGGCGCGCCCCTGGTCGCGGGCGCGGGCGCGCTGGTTTTCGGCTGGTTCTGCGTACGGCTTTCGGGCGTGTACCTGGCCATGCTGACCCTGGCCTTCGCGCAAATCGTCTGGTCCGTCGTCTTTCAGTGGTATGAGGTCACGGGCGGTGACGACGGGATCCTGGGCGTTTGGCCGTCCGAGTGGGCAAGCAACAAGATCGCGTTTTACTATCTGGTGCTGATCGCCAGCGGCGGCGCAATATACGCCATGCGGCGGGTCGTCTTCGCGCCCTTTGGTTATGCGGTGCGGGCGGGCCGTGATTCACGCCTGCGCGCGGCCGCCATCGGCATCGACACCAAGCGTTACGAATGGATGGCCTTCGTGATCGCCGGCGCGATGGCCGGTGTGGCGGGCGGTCTGTATGTATTCTCCAAGGGCAGTGTGTTCCCCGACGAATTGTCGATTCCGCGGTCGGTGGACGGGTTGGTGATGGTGCTGCTGGGCGGTGTACAGACGCTGGCCGGGCCCATTTTCGGTGCCGCCGCCTTCACCTGGCTGCATGACGAAATCTCGCGCCTGGCTTATTGGCGCTTCATTTTGGGCGGCGTGATCATCGGGCTGGTGCTGATGTTCCCTCAGGGGCTGGGCGGCATCTGGCGGCAGATCGAGGCGCGGATCGGGCGCGGCGACGCGGGGGCCTCGAAATGAACGTCCTGGAGGTGAGCAATCTCTACAAGGGTTTCGGCGGCGTGCAGGCGGTGGCGGGAGTTTCCTTCGGCGTCGCCGAGGGTGAATTGCTGGCGCTGATCGGACCGAACGGGGCGGGTAAGTCGACCTGCTTCAACATGTTGAATGGCCAGTTGAAGCCGGACAGCGGGTCGGTGCTGCTGAAAGGCCGGGACGTTACCGGCCTGCCGCCGCGCGCGGTAAGCCGGCTGGGAGTCGGGCGCACTTTCCAGATCACGGCCACCTTTGGCTCGATGACGGTGGCCGAGAACGTGCAGACCGCGCTGATCTCGCACCATGGCGGGATGAAGGGGTTGTGGCGGCCCGCGGCGGTGCTCTACCGCGACGAGGCGCTGGCGCTGCTGGGGCGCGTCGGCATGGCGGACCAGGCCGACCGCGCCTGCGGCGTGCTGGCCTATGGCGATCTCAAGCGCGTCGAACTGGCGGTGGCGCTGGCCAACGATCCGGGCCTGCTGCTGATGGACGAACCGACCGCCGGCATGGCGCCGGGCGAGCGGGTGGAACTGATGGCGCTGACCGCCGGCATCACCCGCGAGCGCGGCATAGCCGTGCTGTTTACCGAGCATGACATGGACGTGGTCTTCGCCCATGCCGACCGCATCATCGTGCTGAGCCGCGGCGAGCTGATCGCAGAAGGCTCGCCCGATTCCGTACGCGCCGACGTACGTGTGCGCGAGCTGTATCTCGGCGAGAGTGTGGAGGGGACGTGATGGACGATTCCCCCATGCTCGATGTCGCCGGCCTTAACGCCTTTTATGGCTGGGCGCATATTCTGTTCGACCTGTCGTTGACGGTCGGGCGGGGCGAGGTCGTGGTGCTGCTGGGGCGCAACGGGGCGGGCAAATCGACGACGCTGAAGTCCATTGTCGGGCTGGCGCCGCCGAAAAGCGGGACCGTGGCCTTCCAGGGCGCGCCGATCGCCGGCCAGCCGCCACATCGGATCGTGCATGCCGGGCTGGGTTACGTGCCCGAGGAACGGCGCATCTTCACAGACCTGACGGTCGCCGAAAATCTGGAGGTCGGGCGTCAGCCGCCGCGCGGAAACGCACCCGAATGGACACCCGAATCCCTGTTCGCCATGTTCCCGAACCTGGCCGAGATGCAGGGCCGGCCGGCCAGCCAGATGAGCGGCGGCGAGCAGCAGATGCTGACCATCGCCCGCAGCCTGATGGGCAATCCGTCGCTGATCCTGCTGGACGAGCCGTCGGAAGGCCTGGCGCCGGTGATCGTCGATCAGATGGCGGCGACGATCCGCGAACTCAAGGCGCGCGGGCTTTCGGTGCTGCTGTCGGAACAAAACCTGCGCTTTGCCCGCATGGTCTCCGACCGTGCCTACATCATCGAAAAGGGCCGCATCCGGTGGGAGGGAACCATGGCCGACCTGGATGGAGACGACGAGGCGCGACAGAAATATCTGAGCGTGTGACGAGGTCGCGCGATATCACTTCCCCGCCCCGACCTTCTCGCCGGCCCGTTCGATGCGCAATGTAGCGCCCGTCAGCAGGGCGAGCGACCCCATGAAATAATACAGCCCGGCCTCCGAGGTCGCATCGGCGAAACCGGCGATCTTGGCGATCATGATGGCGGTGGCGATGATGAAGACATCGGCCATCGACCAGCGGCCACTTATGGCCAGCAACTTTATGAACAGGCGGAAATGGGGGCGGGTGGCGTCGGCATGGTGCCAGATTCCCCAGGCCAGCGTGATCTTGATCACCGGAAAGGCAATGGAGAAGGCGGCGACCACGCCGGCCAGCAGCGGCTCGCCCTCGGACCAGAGCTTGGCGATGCCGCCGAGGATGGAGAACTCGTTCTCGAACACCCAGAGTTCGGTCACCGTCATCACCGGCAGCGTGATCCCCATGGCGAACAGCACCATGCCGGCGGCCAGCGCAACGTCCATCAGCCTATCCAGCCCGCGCGCGCGGGCTGACAGCGAATGTTCCGCATGCCACAGCCGGCGCAGCGCCCGGCCGACGCGGCCCAGTACCGTTATGATTTCCCGTCTCTTCATCGCGCCCGCTGCGGCCCCTTCACGTGTTTCCGTCGGTTTTGTATCATATAGGGGGTTGTTGCTGCGAAATCGAGGCGGCGGCGCTCACCAATGCGCAAGACACTCTTAAACATTGCGCGGTACGATAGGGCTGGAAGGGATCAGACCAATGTGCAGACAAATCGCCGGAATATTCGCTCTTGCGTTGTTATTGCTGCCGTCCACGGCGGCGGCCGCCGACAAATACGTTTTCGAAACCGGCGGGGCGGGCGCCCTGTTATTGCCTGTGTCCGACGGTTGGGTCCCGAAAATTATCCCGCCTTCCAGCGGCAATCCACCAACGATCTGGTTGAAGCCGGGAGCGGGAAACTCATTCTCCGTCCTGATCACTCCCTTCACGGCGGGGCCGACCACCCCGCCGGATATTGGCTCTCCCGAGAGTATGCGCCGCGTCGTCGAATCATTCGCCGCGGACGCAGTGCCACACGCAGTGGAGGACCAATTGGCCGTGAAACCGATTGGCGGCGAAAATGTCGGGTATGTTTTTTCTGCCACCGACAAATCCGTTGTTAAGCGTCCCGTCCCACCAGGTGAATTTCTATATATAACGCAGGGTGTGGTGATGGTAGGCAAACTGTTCTGCAACTTCACGATCCTGACCAACGAACGCCCGTCACCGGAAGGGGAAATGGC
>JADFVY010000577.1 GCA_015222795.1 Pseudomonadota bacterium
ATGCGGCTGCCGAAGGCCCCGTCGCACAGAAGCACGCGCTCGGATAACGCTTTCAAAAATTCACTCATGGTTCAGGCGGCCTTCGCGACAGAGGGGTTGATGCCGAGATAACGGCATATTGCATAGGAAAGCGGCGCCTTGTTCAGCGTGTAAAAATGGAACCCGTCAAAACCCTCGTCGATCAGGGTGCGGCACTGTTCCGACGCGACCGAGGCCGCGACCATGGCCGCCGTTTCCGGGTCGTCTTCCAGCCCCTCGAACTGGCTGGCCAGCCAATCGGGGATGCCGGCGCCGCAACGGGCGCTGAATGTCACGATGCTGGCGAAATTCACGACCGGCATGATGCCGGGCACGATCGGAATCGTGATGCCGGCCGCCGCCGCGCGGTCCCGAAATCGGAGGATCGTGTCGGTGTCGAAGCAATACTGGGTGATCGCCGTGCCGGCGCCCGCGTCCTGCTTGGCCCTGAGGTTATCCAGGTCGGCCTGGGGCGAAGGCGAGTCGGGGTGGGCTTCGGGATAGGCGGCGACCGCAATGTCGAAATCGGCGACCCGGCTTAAGCCTGCCACCAGTTCCGAGGCCCGTTGATATCCGCCATCATGCGGCTGCCACTTGTCGCCGCCGGGCATGTCGCCGCGCAGCGCCACGATGCGGCGGATGCCCATGTGGCGCCAGGTCCGCGCCAAAGCGTCAACCTCGTCGCGGGTCGCGCCCACACAGGTCAGATGTGCCGCCAGAGGCATGTTTTGTGCGATCAGGCGCTCAACCAGGCGCAAGGTGCGCTCCTGGCCCGAGCCATCGGCGCCGTATGTCACCGACAGGAAGGCCGGGTTCAGCGTCGCCAGTTGCTCCAGAGCCGTATCCAATGCGGCGTCGCCCCGCGGCGTCTTGGCCGGGAAAATCTCAAAACTTACGGTGGGTGATGCTGCCATTGTTCAGGCCCTCTCTTCTTTGTCGTTATTGTTCAGTGCCGTGGGATCATTCGCCGCGCGGGTCGCCGACCACAGGCAGACAGTCAGCGGCTCGCCTTCCAGCGTCACGGTTTTGTCGGGGGTCAGTCCCGCGAGCTCGAACCAGCGGGTCACTTCGCCATCGTTGAAGCCAAGGCGGCGATGGGCGTGTTCTTCACGCAGCATTTCCAGGTTATGCGGCGCGAAATCGACGACGACCAGCCGGCCACCAGGGCGCAACGCCCGTCCGGCCTCGGCGATCGTCTCGGCCGGGTCTTCGGCGAAATGAAGAACCTGGTGGATGACCGCGCCGTCGAAACTGCCGTCACCGAAGGGCAACTGGTACATGTCGCCCTGGCGGACCTGGCAATTGCGCAGATCCGCCTTCTGCAGGTTGGCCCGTGCGACCGACAACATTTCACGCGACATGTCGATGCCGACGCCGCGCTCCACCCGCGGGCCGATAAGTTCAAGAATTCGACCCGTGCCGGTGCCGATGTCGAGAAAATCTTTCATGCCCGATTGCGGGAACAGGCCCGTCAGTGCGGTTTCGACCGCATCCTCGGCAATATGGAGGGTGCGGATTTTGTCCCATTCCTCTGCGTTGCGCCGGAAATACTCGGCCGCGCGGTCGGAATTGGCCCTTTTCACCGCCTCCAGCCGTTGCAGATCCAACGCCAGCGTTGCGTCGTTGTCGGGGATCAGGTCGATCAGTACTCGCGCCAGTTCGGCACAGCGCGCCCGTTCCGAAAGCCGGTAAAAAGCCCAGGTACCCTCGCGAAAACG
The DNA here is from genome assembly GCA_015222795.1 of Pseudomonadota bacterium. Taxonomy (GTDB): domain Bacteria; phylum Pseudomonadota; class Alphaproteobacteria; order UBA8366; family JADFVY01; genus JADFVY01. Next base: position 1,737 of record JADFVY010000577.1, read on the forward strand.
ATCAAGAAGCCCGGCCTCGCACAGAAGTTTCAGATGGCGCGAAACACGGGGCTGGCTCTGGCCGAGGATCTGGACCAACTCGCTGACCGTCAATTCCGCATGGGCGCAAAGCGCCAGCAGTCGCAATCTGCTGGGTTCGGCGGCGGCGCGAAGGCCACCTAGCAATACGTCCATATCTTTTCTCCCGCGCCATTTTCAGAGAAGCAGCATAAACATATAAAGATATCTTTATGTCATGTAAAGGGCCTTGAAGGAGATATTAAGGTTTTCACGTTCAAATATGCTGTAGAAGAGTATGAACGGGGTGAATCCAGTCCCCATTCGTGTGCTATGGTTTTTTTTAGGCTGTTATGGTAGCTGTTTGCTTGGAGCTCAATTGAGAGGGAACCTGCATCGCAGACCAGTTCTGTTGGATATTGTTTGATTTTGTAAACCGTTGAATTGGTTATTCACTTGCAGTCTCTCTTGAAGAGGCAATCTTATAGTGAATATTTTCTGTTATTGAATTCGGGCAAGTGCAGGTGTTGGAGGATCGTGAAGAGAATTGGTTCAATCGGACGGTCGGGAATCCTGGTGGCTATAATGGCCGCCATGCTTCTTGGCGGCTGTACGGCGAGACCCACCGATCCGGATGAACTGGCCTACTACCTTGAGAACAGGGATCCGATGGAACCGTATAACCGGGCTATCTTCGGATTCAACGAAGTAGCGGACAAGGTTGTATTGCGCCCGCTGGCCGCCGGTTATCGCACCGTCGTACCCAGCGGCATTCGTATCGGGATTCATAATTTTATCACTCACCTGAAAAGTCCCATCACAATCCTCAACGCCCTGCTGCAGGGCGAAGGCGTACGGGCGCGCGATACCTTCGGGCGGTTTCTTACCAATACAATTCTCGGGATGGGCGGCTTTATCGACGTGGCGTCGGACGCCGGCATTCCCCAGCATTTCGAGGATTTAGGCCAGACACTGGCCGTTTGGGGCGTCGAGCCGGGGCCCTATCTGGTGATGCCGTTGATGGGGCCCGCCGATTTCCGGCACTGGATCGGCTACAGCATAGACAGCTTCATTGCTCCACCGGGCTATTACATCCGAACGGAATACGGGCTGAAGGGTACGGGCATTAGCTCTACGCTGACCGCCGTCGATTGGCGTTCCAACAACTTCAAGACTGTCGATGAGTTGCGGAATTCCTCGCTGGATTTTTATGCAACGGTGCGCAGCGCCTACCGGCAGCGGCGCGCCCACGCGATCCGCAACGGACGTGAACCGGAAGGAAATTCCGAAGGCATGCCGGATATGATAGACTTCGACGATATGGATATGGATATGGATTCGGAGTTTCCGCCCGAAGAAGCCCCCAAGGAAGGTCAGTTGAATGAATAATAAACTTATACTCGCCGTTTCGCGCCGCCGGGCGATCGCGACCATCGGCGCGGCCGCCCTGGCGATGGCGTTTACTCGCCGCCCGGCGCTGGCCGCCGGCACGGTGGCGAAATTCATCGAGGAACTGGGCGACAGGGCGATCCTGCAACTCGCCGACGACGGCATTTCAAATAGCGAGCGGGAGACACGATTCCGCGCGTTGCTGGATGAAAGCTTTGACGTCGCCCGCATCGGCCGCTTCGTTCTGGGGCGCTACGCCCGTAAGGTCACGAAGGAACAGATGGTCGAATTTATTCAACTCTACGAGGATGTCGTGGTGTTGACATACGCACATCTGTTCGCCTCCTATGCGGGCCAGGGCTTCAAGATCAAGCGCGAGGTCGGCGACCCGGGTGACCGCTACAAGATGGTGCTGACGGAAATCCAGCCCGGTGACGGAAAACCGCCAGTCAGACTGGACTGGCAGGTCAAAATCAACGGCGATTCCTACGCGGTGGTCGATATCCGCGTCGAGGGGGCCAGCATGGCGATCACCCAGCGCGAGGAATATACCGCCGTGCTGGATAGGAGCGGCGGCGACATCCCCGACCTGCTTGCCCAGTTGCGCGCCAAGGCCGATAAACTGCGCGCCGCCCACGAAAACTCCTGATATTTCCGAGGCGATTTCGGCAACAGCAATATTTTGCACAAAACTCCGACGATAGACCCTGCGGGATTCAGTATAGCGCCGGCGTGACGGTCCAAATCAGTTCGCAGGGTTGGTCGCCTTCGCACCAGAACCGGATCATCTTGCGCGAGTCGATCGCAAAGGAGTCTCCGGGGCTTAACGCCAAAACCGAACCATCGACCTCCAGGCCAAGCGTCCCGGCCTGGACCAGCGCGCATTTGGCGCCGGCCGGCTGGTTATATGGTTGATCCCCGGTACCGCCGCCGGGCCGTATGACGATCCGTAACATCTGGATATCCGGACAGGCATCGGGCGTAAGCAGTTCTTTTGTAATTCCCATGCCGTCGAGCTCAAGCCGGCGGCGAGAACTGGCACGTACCACGACGCCTTGGCCGGCCTCTGCCTCGCCCTCGAACAGCCAACCCATTGGCATGTCGAGAGCTCCGCAAACCCGGTGGAGCGAGCGCATCGAGGGCATGGACAGGCCGCGCTCTATATGGCTGATCTGACCTACCGAAACGCCACTGCGCAGCGCAACCTCGCGCAGCGACAGATTCTTGACCTTGCGCCGCAGCCGAAGCTTCGGCCCAATTCCTTCATGGAGCGGTTCGTTGTTCCGCGGAGCGGGAACAGCTGCTGAAATTGACATGTTGATCTTTCGCGTTGACAAGCGGGTATTCCTTCGATCAAACTGAACGAAATCCAGTATTATTTCAATCTGGAAAATCAAGAGCCTTATATCACGGTCGAAACCGGCCGGACAACAGGGGCTCCGAACAGGTCGATTGGAAGCTGAAACAGCCTTCCCGTCTTTGAAGTACGGCATAAAAACCCACAGGGAGACCAAGTCATGCGTATAGGAAGAATTCTGAGCGTTATTCCACTGGCATTCGGCGTTTTTGCGGCAGCTCCGGCGCTCGCCGGCGGCGAACTTACAATCGTATCCTGGGGCGGTGCCCTGCAGGAAGCCGAACGTAAAGCCTGGTTCGAACCAGTCGCCAAAGAACTGGGTATCACTGTTAAGGAAGATACCGTTAACGGCATCGCCGACGTTCGGGCGCAGGTGCAATCGGGAGCGGTAACCTGGGACCTGGTCGAACTCGGCTCCAATTCCTGCGTGAAACTGGCGGCGGAAGGCGCGATCGAGAAACTTGATTTCAGCGTGATCGATACGGACGGGATTGATAAGGGATTCGTCAACGACTACTGGATCGCCAACCTCGCCTTCGCGACCGTGCTTGCCTGGAATACCGATACCTACAAGGACGGGGGACCGCAGACCTGGGCCGACATGTGGGATTTCGAGAAGTTCCCCGGCGGCCGCTCCATGTACCGCAAGCCCTACTACAATCTCGAAGGCGCACTCATGGCCGCGGGCGTGGATCCCAAAAATCTCTATCCGCTTGATGTCGAACTCGCATTCAAGCAGATGGAGAAGATGAAGCCCCATGTCGTCACCTGGTGGGCGTCGGGCGCCGCCTCGGCGCAGCTGATCCGCGATGGCGAGGTCGATATGCTGAACATCTGGAATGGCCGCGTGCAGGCGGCGATGAAGGACGGCGCCAAGGCGGACCTGACTTTCAATCAGCAACTCCTCGATTTCGACTGCATGGTCATTCCCAAAGGTGCGCCGAACAAGGATCTGGCGATGAAGGTGCTGGCCAAGTTCGTCAATCCCGAATATCAGTCGCGGTTGCCGCAGCACATCAATTACGGACCGATCAACGCCAAGGCCTTCGACCTCGGCACGATTTCGCCGGAACTGGCGGCGGGTTTGCCTTCAAGTCCGGAGAACGCGGCCAAGGCCGCGGTTTTCGACCCGATCTGGTGGGCTGAAAATATGAACGAGATCCAACAGCGTTTCGACCTGTTCGTTCAGGAGTAGGCCTTGGCAGACGAAGATAGGAAGGCGGTGGCCGCCGGTGGGCGGACCACCGCTTCCCTGCCCATTACCATTGCCGGGATAACCAAGTCATACGGTACGTTTCGGGCGTTGGACGATATCAGCCTCGACGTCGCCAGCGGCGAATTCCTGACGCTCCTTGGCCCATCCGGCTCGGGCAAGACGACATTGCTGATGGTGCTGGCCGGGTTTGTCCGGCCCGACTGCGGCTCGGTTCGGTTTGGCGATGACGAAATGGTGCTGTCGCCGCCACACAAGCGTGGCGTTGGCATGGTGTTCCAGAATTATGCTCTGTTCCCGCATATGACGGTAGCCGGCAATATCGCCTACCCGCTGAAACTGAGAAAAGTGGGGCGCGCCGAATCCGAGGATCGCGTTCGGCGGGCGCTCGACCTTGTGCAATTGTCGGAATTGGGAGAGCGGCGCATCAACCAATTGTCGGGCGGCCAGATGCAACGTGTCGCCCTGGCGCGCGCCATAGTCTTCGAGCCGCGCATCCTTTTGATGGACGAGCCGCTGTCGGCGCTGGACAAGAAGCTGCGTGAACAGATGCAGATCGAGCTGAGGCATCTGCATGAACGGTTGGGTATGACCACCGTCTATGTCACCCACGACCAGCGCGAAGCGCTGACCATGTCCGACCGGATCGCGGTTATAAGCGACGGACGTTTCGTCCAGATCGACAGGCCCCGTGAATTATATGAACGGCCCCGTACACGTTTCGTCGCCGATTTTATCGGCGAATCCTCATTCCTGCCGGTCGATGTCGCGAACGGCGTGGCTATGCTTGGCGACCGGAAACTTCTGCTACCGGCGCCGCCGGCGCCCGATTCCAGGCAATATCTTGTGGTGCGGCCGGAAAAGCTCGACATCGTGGGTGAAGGCGATCCGTCAGGGCTCAACCTTATCGAGGGCAAGGTGAAGGAACATGTGTATCAGGGAGAAAGCTTCCTGCTGTATGTTACGCTTGCCGACGGTGTTGAGATCGTAATGCGACAGCCGACTCGCCGCGAGGTACTGGCGACCGTCCCCGGCCCTGGCGAACCCATCCGGCTGGCGATCCACCCCGAGGATACCATACTGGTCATGAGGGATGCGGGGTGAGCGGCGCGGCCACCGCCACGGTCGGCCTCAACGCCGATGCCCTGACCGCGCAGAAACTGTCCGAAAACCGGAGTATTCTAACGCTTGCCTCACCGGGGTTGCTGCTGATCGGGCTGGTGCTGTTCGTGCCGATCGGCTGGCTGTTCTATCTGTCCTTCACCGGGCCGGACGGGTTCACGCTGGAGCATTACCAGCGGATGACGCACGGCGCGTATATCAAGACCTTCACCACGACCTTCAAGGTCGGCTTCGTGGTAACGGCATTATGCGTACTGCTTGGCTATCCGCTGGCTTATCTTATTTCGCAAGTGAGCGATCGCGTCCGGCCGTGGTTGCTGGCCTGCGTGCTTCTGCCGTTCTGGACGTCGCTGCTGGTGCGTACATACGCCTGGTTGGTGTTGTTGCAGCGCCGCGGTATTATCAATAGCTGGTTGCAGGATATCGGGCTGATCGATCAGCCGTTGCGACTTGTCCATAATTTTACCGGCACGGCGATAGGCATGACCCATATCATGGTGCCCTTCCTGTTGCTGCCGCTGTATGCCTCGATGAAGGCGATTGATCGCGATCTGATGAAGGCGGCGTCCAATTGCGGCGCCACGCCGGTTCAGGCGTTCTGGCAGGTGTTCTTTCCGCTTTCCCTGCCGGGGCTGTTCGCCGGCGTCGTGCTGGTGTTCGTGTTGTGCCTGGGCTTTTACGTAACCCCCGCGGTGCTGGGCGGCGGCCGCGTCATCATGTGGGCCATGCAGATCGAATCCAACGTTGCGCTCTACGCCAACTGGGGCGCGGCGAGCGCGCTGGGCGTGGCGCTGCTGGTTGTCACGCTGGTTATCCTTTGGGTGATGACGAGGCTGTTCCGCATCGACCGCTATCTGGCGCAGGGCTGATGCTGTCGCGCCCGGCCTCGGATACCCAGATCACCCATGGTCACCGACTGTGGCTATATGTCTTGGGTGGGCTGATTTGTTTCTTCCTGGTGGTGCCCAGCCTGATCGTTATCCCGATGAGCTTTTCCGGCACAAAATTTCTCCAGTTCCCGCCGGAAAGCTGGTCCACCCAGTGGTACGAGGTCTATTTTAATTCAGTCGAATGGCGCGAGGCGACGATCGTTTCCGCCAAGGCCGCGGTGCTGACCACGCTGCTCGCAACACCCGCCGGCACAATGGCGGCATATGGCATCCATGTATCGCGGACACGGCTAAGCGGAGTTCTAAGGTTGGTGATGGTCATGCCGCTGATGATTCCCGTGATCCTGATCGCTATCGGCGTGTTTTTTCTGTATGCACGGATTGGCCTCAACAACACGATCCCGGGGCTGGTGCTGGCCCATTCGGTCCTCGCCGTTCCGTTCGTCGTGGTTACTGTCACCGCCGGTTTGAAGAGTTTCGATATGAACCAGGAGATGGTGGCCCGCTCGCTGGGCGCCAGCCGCCTCCGTGCGTTCTTTTCGGTCACGTTGCCGCAGATTCGGTTTTCGGTGCTGTCGGGGGCTCTGTTCGCCTTCATCACCTCGCTGGACGAGGTGGTCATCGCCCTGTTCATCGCCCGCGGCGATGGGTCGACCCTGACAAGGCGTATGTTCGCCTTTCTGCGCGACCAGGTCGACCCGACCATCGCCGCCATTTCGACATTGCTGATAGGCGTCTCGATCGTAATGTTGCTGCTATACGCTATCCTGGGACAGCTCGACGCACGCAGGCGGGGGTAAAGCTTCCCGTCCACCAACGCTGGTCGCCGCCACCACCGCCGCAGTCGCCTGGAAACGCTTTCAGGACCGCTGGGAAGAACGCCGCGGGTAGGAACATCAAAAGCCTCTCAAGCCGACAGCGATTCCGTGTGGCCGTCCACGGCCAGCGCCTGGCCGGATATTTTCGCACCTGCGTCGGAACAGATGAACAGCACCATGTTGGCGATGTCCTGGGCCTCGACGAAGGTGCGCATCGAGATCTGCTGGAGCCAGATATCGCGCATCTCGCCTTCAGGCATGCCGCGCACGTCCGCCGCCGCCGCGATCACCGAATCGATGCGCGGGCCGTTGACGCTGCCCGGGCATATGGCGTTGACCCGGATGCCGTCCGGGCCCTGCTCCATCGCCAGCGTCTTGGTGAAGCCTATGACGCCCCACTTCGCAGCGGCGTAGGGGCTGCGATTGGGGAAGCCGAACAGGCCGGCGCTGGACGAGATATTGACGATCGACCCGCCGCCGGCCTCGCGAATAGCCGGCACGGCGAGGCGCGAGCACAGGAAGGGCCCGTCCAGATCGACCGCGATGCAGCGCCGCCAGCCCTCGGGGTCTATTTCGTCCACCGGCCCGACCGGCCCGGCGACACCGGCGTTGTTCACCAGGATATCCAGCCCACCCATTTCACCAAGCGCCTCGTTGAACAGTCGGTCAACCGCCGCTATGTCGGAAACGTCGGCCAGCGTGGCGCCAATCCCGGGCATGGCCTCGCGCGCGGCGGCGATCTGTGCTTCATCGACGTCGCAGATATGAACCCGGGCGCCCGCCGCCATCAGGGTCTCCGTTATGGCCCGCCCGATACCGTTGGCGCCCGCCGTTACGATGGCCCGTTTGCCCGAAAGACCTGTTTCCATGATATTTTCCCTGTTCGAAATAGATAAAATGCCGGATAGCCGGGGTCGGTTGTGGTTGATTCTTGTGGAAGTTATGCCAATATAGACGCTGGAAGAACAACAAGTTTCGGTTGTTCGCATGGTTTTTAACGAGAGAGGTTATCATGGCATTGGATCCGCGATTGCACGTTGCAACGCAAACAGTTGGGAGCGCAGCCGATATCG
>JADFVY010000578.1 GCA_015222795.1 Pseudomonadota bacterium
ATGGCGGCGCGGGTTGATCTGGCCCAGTACCGTTTCGCCGGCGAAACGTTCGAGAACCTCATCCTGTTGCAGCAGGGTGGGTTCATGCGCCGGCCGGGCACGCGTTATGTCAATGCGGTCAAGACTGAATCGCTGAAAACCCGATTGCTCGCCTTCGTGTTCTCCACCGTGCAGGCATACGGGATCGAGGCTGGAAACAACTATTTCCGCTTTTACAAGAATCTGGGGCGGATCGCCGTGGCGAATACCGACGCGGCATTGGCCAATGGGGATTTCACAAGCGATATTACCGGCTGGACCGATCGCTCCGGCGTGCTGGAGCTGCTCTTTTATGCCGAGGCCGGGGCCTTTACGGCCGGTCTGGTGGTGACCGGCGGTACATCGACCGCGTTCGGCACAATCCTGTCGATCAACAAGGGCGTGGCTGGTTCCGGTACCGCTGGAACCCTTACGCTTACCAGCGTTACGGGCACGTTCCAGGACGGCGAGGTCATTACCGATACCGCCACCGGCGCGGCGACCACGGATTTCGTGACCCTTGGCGGCATGGCGGCGGTAATCAGCCATGATGCGGGCACCGGGCGGCTGAACCTGGACGGGCTGACAGACGATTATGCCTGGGCCGAACAGGCGGTGACGACGACCGCCACCGGCGTCGAGCATGTGTTGCGCTTCCGGGTTCTGGGCGTGCAGGGCGATGCGGTGCAATTGCGCATCGGCGCCACGGCGACCGGGAACGATCTGGTGGAGGATATGGCGCTGGGGGCCGGCTGGCACGCCTACCCCTTCACGCCGGACGCCAGCCCCTTTTATGTGCAGTTCCGGGCCGAGGGAAAAACCATCCAGATTGACGATGTTTCGCTGATCGACAATGCGCCGGCCGAGCTGACCACGCCTTATGCGACCGGCGATCTCGCGGCAATCAAATACGCCCAGACCGCCGATATCATGTATCTGGCCAGTCCGGACCACAAACCCTATCGCCTGTTGCGCTGGGCCCATGCGGGCTGGTCGCTGGAGGAGGTGGATTTCGCCGACGGGCCATGGGGATCGGTGAATGTTACCGCCACCAAGCTGACGCCGGGCGCGACCACGGGCAAGGGCGTCGCCATCACGGCGGATTCCACCACCGGCATCAATGGCGGCCAGGGCTTCCTCGCCACCGATGTGGGCCGGCTGATCCGTATCGAATATAGCGGCAACTGGGGCTGGGCGGTCATCGCCGCGGTCAATTCGACGATCTCGGTCACCGCCGATATTCGCCGCGATTTCGGGGCGGCCACGCCGATCGATCAGTGGCGGCTGGGGGCCTGGTCGGATAGCACGGGCTGGCCGCGCGCCGTGACCTTCTACGAAAGCCGGGCGGCCTGGGCGGGAACCAGCGGCCAGCCGCAAACCGTCTGGTTGTCGCAATCGGGCGATTTTCAGAACATGCAGCCCGACGATGGGGCGGGACTTGTGGCCGACGACGACGCCATCGCGCGCACCGTTGCCTCGCAGACGGTCAATGCGATCCTGTGGCTGTTGCCGGCGGGCAAGCTGGTGGCGGGCACGACAACCAATCAGCTCGTCATGCGCTCGAACCTGGATGATGGGCCGATTACCCCGGTCGACTTCTCGGTCAACCCGCGGACCACGCGGGCCTGTGCCGATCTGGACGCGGTCGCCATCGACGAGGCGGCGATCTTCGTCCAGCGGGGAAAACGCAGGTTGATGGCCTTCGGGCGCGACGGCGGCGGTTATCGGGCGCTCGACCTGACGATCTTCGCCGAGCATGTGACGCGGGGCGATATCGCGGCGCTGGCCTATCAGGAGGAACCGCATAGCCTGGTCTGGGTGCTGCGCGCCGACGGGGTGCTGGCGGCGCTGACCTACCGGCCGGAGCAGGAGGTGATCGGCTGGTCGCGGCATATCCTGGGCGGATCGTTCGGGGCCGGATCGGCCGTTGTCGAGAGCATCGCCACCATCCCCGGCAACGCGACGGCCGGCACGGAAGCGCGCGACGAGTTGTGGTGCATCGTCAAGCGCACGATCGACGGCGCCACCCGCCGCTATGTCGAAGTTTTCGAGAAGGATTACGAGGATGGCGGCGATGCGGCCGATGCCTTCTATGTGGATTCCGGGCTCAGTCTGGACAACCCGGTCACCGTTACGAGCGTCACCTCGGCCAACCCGGTGGTGGTCACGGCCCCGGCGAACGGGTTTTCCGAGGGCGACGAGATCGCCCTCGACGATATCGGCTGGACCGGCGGCGCCGATCACCTGAACGGCAACCGTTACACGGTGGCGAACATCGGCGGCGCGAATTTGCTGATCCATGCCGAGCAATTCGATAACGCGATTTGGGCCGATCCGCTGGGGCGCAGAACCGTTGCGGCCAATACCGAGACCGATCCGGACGGCGGCGCGACAGCGGACGTTCTCACCGCCAATTCAGCGAATGTCGTTTTGATAAGGCACGCCCTGTCCACCGATCCCGGCACGCCGATCAGTTTTTCAATATGGGCCAAGGTCATCAGCGGCACGCTCAACACGTTCGGCTGCGATTTTGGCGACAGCGCCTCCGCTGCCCTGTTGTCGCAATTGCAGGCCGGGCAATGGGTGCGCTGCGAAGCGCCAAACATGGCCAACACGACGGCGAATAACTGGCTGGACATGTCCTTTTCGTTCGATGCGGCAAATGGCGAACTGGCGCTGTGGGGCGCGCAGCTTGAACCCTCATCGAAAGTCGGAACCTACACCAAAACCGAGACCACGGCGGACACCACGGCCGACACCTTCGAGCTGACCGACGGCGACGGCAACGATATCGACGGGTCCGCCTTGGCGGCCTATGTCTCGGGTGGCAAGGTGCGCCTCGCCGTCGCCTCGATCACCGGGCTCGACCATCTGGAAGGCGAGACCATCAAGGTTCTCGCGGAGGGCGCCGTTCACCCGGAAAGAACCGTGGCAAGCGGATCGATCGCCTTGGACGCCAGCTATACCAAGGTCCAGGTGGGGCTCGGCTACACCCATAAATACAAGTCGCTGAAGATGGAGGGCGGTGGCACCATCGGCTCGGCCATTACCCAGACCCGGCGCATCGGCCGGTTGGGCCTGATTCTCGACAACACCCTTGGGCTCAAACTCGGCGACAGCGAGGCGCGACTGAAGGAAATTCCCTTCCGCGCCGTGGGCGACGCCATGGACACTGCCGTTCCCCCCTTCACGGGAGAGAAGATCATCGAGGCCTTCGCGTCGGATTGGTCGGAAGACCCGAGGATTCATATTCAGGGCGACAGTCCCGCGCCCCTGACCGTGCTCGGCATCGCCCCGCATCTCGAGGTGAGCGACAACACATAATGCCAGAACCCGGCTATTCCGTCCCCAATCCCCCAAAGGAGACCCCCCACCATGG
>JADFVY010000579.1 GCA_015222795.1 Pseudomonadota bacterium
CCTCGGGCGCAACCTTGTAGGCCGCATAGACCGACAGGAAGCGTGCCGCTTCACCCTCGGCTTCCTTGACCTGCTGTTCCTTGTAGGCCCCCGCCCCCTGGATCATCTTCTGCGCGTCGCCGCGCGCTACCGGCACCACCGAATTGGCATAGGCCTGGGCTTCGTTCTCAAGCCGTTCCTTATCCTGCTCGGCGCGCTGCAAATCGTCGAACGCATCGACGACCTGCGCCGGCGGGCGGGATTTCTGGATCTGCACATCCTCGATGAGGATTCCGATATCGTAACCGTCCAGGATCGACTGCAGCAGCGCCATGGTACGTTCCTCGACGCCACCCCGGCCCTCGCCAACGGCGTCGATAAATCTGGTCTGCCCGATCACTTCGCGCATCGCGCTTTCCGCGGCGGCCTTAACCGTGCCGACTGGATTGGCGATGTTGAATATGAATTTCGCCGGTTCGCTGATACGCCAGGCGACGCGGACCTCGATATCCGCGATATTCTGGTCGCTGGTCAGCATCAGGCTCTCGCGCAGATTGGCCTGCGCCGAGACCCGCCGTCCGTCGTCGCTGCTGTTGAAGCCGATATCCATGCGGTTCGACTGCTGCACGTTGACGACATGGGTCGTGCCGACCGGTACCGGATAATTGTAGCGCAGGCCCGGGCCGGTTTCCAGATTGTCCCAGCGGCCAAATGTGAGTTCAAGGCCTCGTTCGCCCTCGTTCACCTGGTACAGGCCGGTCGCGCCCCACACCACGATGGCGACAAACAACAGGGCAAGGAACATCAGTTTCCCACCGCCGCCCGGTATGATTTTTTTCAAACGGTCCTGGCTGTGTCTCAGCAATTCCTCAATGTCGGGTGGCTGGCCGCCGCCGCCGCCCCAGGGGCTCTTGCCGCCGCCATCACCGCCGCCACCGCCGCCGCCACCGCCGCCGCCCCATGGGCCGCCGCCCTTTTTGCCACCGCCGCCATTCTGATTTGACCAAGACATATCTGTTGCTTTCCGCCGCTGTTCATCGAAAAGGGTTATAGAAAAACTCGCATTCAATCGCCGTCGGGGGCTTCCCAACCGGTGCTGCAGTGACATATATGACTTCGAGCCCGCCAGCGAAACCCCCAACCGGACGCATGGCGGCATTATTTTTCAGGGTATGCAAAGGAATTATTCGCATGGCGCAGGTGACCGAACAACAAATTCTCGACGCGTTGAAGGCGGTGGTCGACCCCGACACGGGCAATGACGTCGTCTCCGCGGGCATGGTTTCCGGCCTGGTGATCAAGGACGGCAACGTCGCCTTCGCGCTGGAAGTAGACCCCCAGCGTGGCCCGAATCTGGAGCCGATGCGTAAACAGGCCGAGAAAACCGTTCATGCGATGGATGGTATTCTGTCGGTCAGCGTCGTGCTGACCGCCGAGACCACGGCCCAGCAGACGCCCCAGCCCGAACAGATGCAGGGCGGCCAATCCACCGGCCATGTCGGCCACGCCGGCGGCCAATCCACCGGCAAGGGCGGCAGCGGCCAGGACATGATCCCCGGCATCCCCGGCATCAAGCACATCATCGCGGTGGCCAGCGGCAAGGGCGGCGTCGGCAAATCCACCGTCTCGGTCAATCTGGCGCTGGCGTTGTCGCTGGCCGGCCACAAGGTCGGCATGATGGACGCCGATATCTACGGCCCCTCGCAGCCCCGCATGATGGGCCTGTCCGGCCAGCCCAAGACCAATGACGGCCAGACCCTGGAGCCGATGGAAAATTACGGCGTCAAATGCATGTCGATGGGCTTCCTGATCCCCGACGACACGCCGATGATCTGGCGCGGCCCGATGGTGATGAGCGCGATCCAGCAGCTATTGCGGGACGTCAACTGGGGCGAGCTCGACGTGCTGGTGGTCGACATGCCGCCAGGCACCGGCGACGCCCAGCTGACCATGGCCCAGCAGGTGCCGCTGGCCGGCGCCGTGATTGTCTCGACGCCCCAGGACATAGCGTTGCTGGACGCCCGCAAGGGCCTCAATATGTTCCGCAAGGTCGAGGTGCCGGTGCTCGGCATCATCGAGAACATGAGTTATTTCAACTGTCCGAGCTGCGGTCACCGCGCGGAAATCTTCAGCCACGGCGGCGCCCACAAGGAGGCCGAGCGCCTGGGCGTGGATTTCCTCGGCGAAATCCCCCTGGACATAGAAATCCGCGAAACCTCGGACGGCGGCCACCCGATCGTGGTCTCCAAGCCCGACAGCGATAACGCCAAGGTCTTCCGCGAAATCGGCGCGCGGGTATGGGC
>JADFVY010000580.1 GCA_015222795.1 Pseudomonadota bacterium
ATGCTATTCAGCCCGACCCCGCCGACGCCGATTACCGCGACGTCCGCTCCCGGCCGAACGGCCGCCGTATTGCCCACCGCGCCAAGTCCGGTGATAACGCCGCAGGCCAGCAGCGAGGCGCTGTCCAGCGGGATTTCCTTCGGTATGGCGACGGCCTGGGACTGGTCCACCACCGCGTATTCGGCAAAGGCCCCGGTACGCAGCCCATGAACGAACGGTGCTCCATCCGCGCCGCTGAGCGGGCTGGTCTCGTCCAGCGCTGTTTGCGTCTCACAGACAAAGGGCTCGCCACGCGCACAATAATGGCAGTGGCCGCAGGAGCGGATCAGCGTGACCACCACATGGTCGCCGGGTTTCAGGGTGGCGACGCCCGCGCCGGTCTCCTCGACAACGCCCGCGGCCTCATGCCCGTAGACCGCGGGCAGGTCGCCGCCCCACGCGCCCTCGGCATAATGAATATCGCTGTGGCAGATCGCACAGGCCGCGACCTTCACCCGGATTTCCCCCGGCCCCGGCGGCGCGAGATCGAGATTCTCGATCACCAGAGGTTTTCCAAACTCGCGGCAGACGGCTGCTTTCATGACGGTATCTCCCAACCCGTATGTTTCTGGGAGACTTTAGCGGCGATAGCGCCGTAACGCCGAATGGAAAAGCGGCGGAAATTGGAATGGCCGCGACAGTTCTAGTCCGGCCTGCCTTCGGAGGCATGGCGCAGAAGCGGTTTGTATTCGCGCCAATCGACGACGGGGCCGAAATGGGAAAACATCACCAGCCCCTGGCTGTCCAGGACATAGGTCGCCGGAAAACGCGGCGCCAGATTGCGGCCCTCGATAGCGCCGCCGCCAGCCGTGCCGAAGGTGCTATCGGCGGGTCCCCGGGCGCCGGAATCGTAAAACGGCATGGCAAACCCTTTTTGCAGCGCCCAGCGCCGGGAGCGCGCGATATCCTCACGCGACTGGACGAATACAAAGGCCACGCCCTCATCCTCTTTCAATATATCGTGCAGCTCCTGCAGTTCAGGGAACTCGACCTGACAAGGGGCGCACCAACTGCCCCAGAAATGCAGAAAGACGATCTTGCCCCGCAGGTCGGACAGCCTTACGGGCTGGCCGTCGGGACTCGTCAGGGCCAGGTCCGGAAAGCGTGTTCCGCGTGCCGTTCCGACCGGCCGATCCGCCGCGGACCCAGCCCCGACATACGGCCCCCAGGAGGCCGCCCATGCGTCGCGGTCGAACACAACCTGCCCGTCGATCGCATAAATCACGCACCGCTGGTCGGTAAAGCCGGAACAGGCGCGGATTGCCTCGGACTCGGCGACGTCCGGGTCCGGCATGTCGGCAACCCAGGACCAGGCCCCGCCGGGTGCGATTGCGAAGGCCCGGTTAAGGCCGCCTGCCAGAAAGTCCCGGTACCCGGCGAGGCCGGCTTCATCGAGATGCGGTGGCACAATTTCCGAGCTCCCCGCTTGGGCATAAGAAATGCCGCCCGCAGCAGTCGCAAGGGCCAGACCGGCGGCAAAAACGGACAGGCATCGAAACATTAATCTTGTGAACGTCATAGCAAAGGTCTCCTTGGCAACCTTGCCCCCGCCATCTCCGGGCACGAGTTTTCAATATATAACCAAAACCCTAGGAAATGTATATTTTTCAATAATTTACTTGACTATATTAGAAATTAATTATATAAACAATAACTAATTTAAATAGGAGTGCCTATCATGAAAAAGGCAATCGCAGCGTTTTTCGCCGGGATCCTGGTTTCGGGCCTTCTGGCCTGGCAGGTGGGCGGCTCGCTCATGATTCAGGAATATCCAAGCCCCTTCGGGATAGAAGAAACCGCTGCCCGGATTCAAGCCAATATTCAGGCGACGGGCTGGGATCTTTCGGGGCTGCGCAGCCCCTCCAACACCATACGCAAACTCGGCGCGACGGTCCCCAACGTGCTGCTGGTGGAAGCCTGTAATCCGGATTATTCCAAGCCGATCCTGAAGGACGATAACACGCGCATCCTTTCGATCCTGATGCCCTGCACTATCACCATATACGAAAAAGAGGACGGCAAGGTTTATATCGGCCTTATGAATTCCGCCCTGATGGGCAGGCTTTTCGGCCCCATGGTCACCGAGATTATGCAGAAGGTCGCGGCCGACCAGCAAAAATTCATCGCTTTCGATCCGTCCAAACCGGCGCCCCCGCTTATCGCGAAGAAGCCGGGTGGTGGCGGTGGCACGGGTAAGGGTGGCCTGCAGGATCTCGGGGGCTGCTAGTGGTCTGTATCAGGCCTTTTCGTCAGGGATATAACCAGAGGAGCAGGACAATGCGTACCTGCAATATATTACCCCTCCGCTATCTCGCGGCTGTCATGTCGGCGCTCGCGGTGTCGTTGGCCCCCGGGGCCGGCGGCGCCGGCGCCGCCACCGAAGCCTCGACCGCGGACCACAGTAAATTCAAGGAACTCAAGGGTCCGTTCAGCACGGGACCGGAGGTCACCAGGGCCTGCTTGAAATGCCATACCGAGGCCAGCAAGCAGTTGCACAAGACCAAGCACTGGAACTGGGACGTCGTCAACGAAGCGACCGGCCAGAGGCTCGGCAAGAAGAACATAATCAACAATTTCTGCGGATCCGTGGTCTCCAATGAGCCGCGCTGCACAAGTTGCCATATCGGCTATGGCTGGAAGGATGCCGCGTTCGACTTCGCCAGCGAGGAAAATGTCGATTGCCTGGTCTGCCACGACACCACGGCCGGCTATCGCAAATTCCCCGCCGGCGCCGGCCATCCGGCCTACGAGCCGACGGAATGGCCGGCCGGCAGCGGCCGTATGATAGAGCCGCCGGATCTCGCCAAGGTGGCCCAGAATGTAGGGCCCACCAGCCGGCGCAATTGCGGCACCTGCCACTTCCTCGGTGGCGGCGGCAATGCGGTCAAGCATGGCGACCTGGATCTCTCCCTGATCGAGCCGGGGCGCTATCTGGACGTCCATATGAGCCCCGACCGGCTCAACTTCAGCTGCTCAAAATGCCACAGCGGCGACGCGCATGCGGTGCAGGGCAGCCGCTACACGACCAACGCCAAGGATACCACCGGCATCGATATTCCGGGCCGTACCGACGGCAGCCGGGCGACCTGCGAGTCCTGCCACGGGGCGGAGCCGCATCCCGCGACGGCCAACGTCAAACTGAACGACCACACCGACAAAATCGCCTGCCAGACTTGCCACGTGCCGAGATTCGCCCGCGGCGGATACGACACGAAGATGTGGTGGGACTGGTCCACGGCGGGGCGGCTGGACGATGACGGCAAGCCGATCAAGATCCGCGACGACCAGGGCCGGGTAACCTATAACGGCATGAAGGGCGATTTCCGCTGGGATCAGCATGTCATACCGGAATACCGCTGGTTCAACGGCACGGTGGACTACACCCTGTTCGGCGACACCGTCGATGGCAGCGAGGTCGTTCCCATCAATAAATATGGCGGCAGCGCGGACGATCCAAACTCGCGGATCTGGCCGTTCAAGGTGATGCGTGGCAAACAGGCCTACGACGTGGGCAATCAGACCCTGGCCGTGGTGCACACATTCGGCAAGGACGACACCGCCTACTGGCGCAACTACGACTGGGACAAGGCCGTAGGTGCCGGCATGGAGGCCGTGGGCGCCACTTACAGCGGCGAGTTGGGCTTCGTCGAGACCGAAATGTCCTGGCCCATCACCCACATGGTCGCCCCCGCGGAAGACGCCGTGACTTGCGAGGAATGCCACAGCCGCGACGGGCGCATGGCCGGCATCACGGGTATCTATATGCCCGGACGGGACCAGACCGGCTGGCTGGATATGCTGGGCTGGACGGTCGTCTTTCTCTCCCTGCTCGTCTCGCTCGGGCATGGCGGCATGCGTTATTACACCCATACCAGAAGGAACTAGCGCGATGAAAACCGAACGAATTTATATCTTCAAGCGCTTCGAACGGTTCTGGCACTGGTCGCAGGCGGCGCTGATCGTCGCCATGGGCGCCACCGGCTTCGAAATCCACGGGACCTACAGCCTGTTTGGATACGAGACCGCCCAGGAGGTGCATACCACCGCCGCCTGGCTGCTGATCGGCCTGTGGGTGTTCGCCATCTTCTGGCACTTCACCACCGGGGAGTGGAAGCAATATATACCGACGGCCGAAAAACTTGGGGCGATGATCCGTTATTATCTCACGGGTATCTTCACCGACGCCCCGCATCCGTTCCGCCAGACCACCTTGACCAAGCACAACCCGCTGCAGCGAATCGCCTACCTGTTCGTCAAGCTGATCATCAATCCGGCGATATGGGTCAGCGGGTTGCTCTATCTCTACTATTCGGACTGGACGGCCCTCGGGCTCGGTGGCCTGGATCTGGCGCTGGTCGCCTTCGTCCACACGGCGGCAGCCTTTATGATGGCGGCGTTCTTCGTGATCCATGTCTATTTCGCGACGGCTGGTCACACGCCTACCGCTCATATCAAGGCGATGATCACGGGCTACGAAGAGGTGTAAGAGCCTGGCCCGAAATATGTTGCTGTTTTCATTGGCGTTTGCCGAGTCGAATGTTAGGC
>JADFVY010000088.1 GCA_015222795.1 Pseudomonadota bacterium
CTCACCCACCAAGTTCCGTGAACCGCGCAAGAAACTCGCTCTTGGCGTCGGCCGGAGGCCAGGGTGTGAGATATTGCTTCGTCAGTTGTTGGGGAACGTTGGGCGGCTTGCCGAAATAGCGTTTGGTTTCATCCTCGCTGAACCCGGCCAGGTGAATGGCTTCCAGCCAGGCGGCGGCCTGGTCGGCGCGCTTTATCACCGTGGCCGCCGTTTTTGGCAGGCTGGCGGGCAGTCCGAAGCGAATGCGAATCGCCGCCCCGATGTGGTTTTCGAGATCCTTGTAGTCCAGCCCCACCGCCGCCTTGAAGGGCGTCACCAGATCGCCCACCACATATTCCGCCGCGTCGTGCAGTAGGGCGGCCAGCCACCAGCGTTCCGGCAGGCCCTGCTGGCCCGCGATGGCTTCGACCAACAAGCTATGCTGGGCAACGCTGTAGGCCCAATGGCCGGAAGTCTGCCCGTTCCAGCGCGCGACCCGCGACAGGCCATGGGCGATGTCCTCGATCTCCACATCGACCGGCGTCGGGTCCAGCAAATCCAGCCGCCGCCCGCTCAACATCCGCTGCCAGGCCCTGACTTCAGGCATGTTCTTCCTCCCCATTACCAGGGTGCAGTATAGCGGCGACAGGGCAGGGCATGCCAAGGGTGTTTTCTCTTGGGCCTTCGTTGCCTACATTAGGGGCATGATTTTGCCGAACGAACCCGACCGCCGCCTTTCCGTGGCGCCGATGATGGAATGGACCGACCGTCACTGCCGGGTGTTCCTGCGCGCCATCACGAAACATACGCTGCTTTATACCGAGATGGTTCATACCGGCGCCATTCTGCGCGGCGATCCCGAACGGCATCTGGGGCACGACCCGGTCGAGCATCCGCTGGCATTGCAGCTTGGCGGCTCTGACCCGGCCGACCTTGCGGCCGCGGCCCGGATTGGCCGGGACCATGGCTATGACGAAATCAACCTGAATGTAGGCTGTCCCAGCGAGCGGGTCAGCGCCGGGCGGTTCGGCGCCTGCCTGATGGCTGAACCGGGCCTGGTGGCCGACTGCGTTTCCGCGATGGCCGAGGCGACGGATTTGCCCGTAACGGTAAAGTCGCGAATCGGCATCGACGATCAGGACTCCTACGAGGAATTGGCGACCTTCGTGGAAACCGTCGCGGCGCGCGGCTGTCGGACTTTCATCGTTCATGCGCGTAAGGCCTGGCTGTCGGGTCTGAGCCCGAAACAGAATCGGGAAGTCCCGCCGCTGCGTTACGATATAGTCGGACGCATCAAGGATGATTTCCCGAAACTGGAAATCATCCTGAACGGCGGCGTTAACTCGCTCATAGAGGCCGAGCAGCATCTCTCTGCTCTCGCTGGCGTGATGATCGGGCGAGCGGCCTATCACGATCCCTGGATTCTGCGGGATGCGGACAGGCAGATATTCGGTGGCGAGGCGGGGCCGCGGTCGCGCCACGCGGTGATCGATGAACTTTTGCCTTATATCGAGGCGAAATGCGCCGCCGGCGTACCGTTGCCGCGCATGACACGCCATATGATCGGCCTGTTCAACGGGCTGCCGGGGGCGCGCGCGTGGCGTCGCCATCTCAGCGAGAACGCCTACAGCAAGGGGGCGGGACCGGAGGTTCTGCTCGCCGCCGCCGCCCTGGTCTCGGCAGAGCGCACGGCCGCGTAACGGAATTTCACGACACTGTTATCAGGGTTGATGCCAGAGGCGCGCTGTGACGCGCTAAGGTTTTCCCATCGCTACCGGGGTCGCCTAGCCGATCATGGCGTGGAAGCAGGGCCCGGACTGGTAAGAGAAAAGGGAGAACCATTATGCATCCGTTCAAGGCAAAACTGCTCGCAACCACCGTCGTTCCTCTGGTGCTCGCCGTTACGGTCGGCATGACCGTCGGCGTCATCACGGGCGCGATTACCGCCAAACCAGCCTATGCGGGCTGCGCGCCCTGCAATCCCTGTGCGGCCGCCAACCCGTGCAACCCCTGTGCGGCGGCGAATCCGTGCAGTCCTTGCGCCGCCGCGAATCCGTGCGCGGTCAAGAAACTGGCGGTTAATCCGTGCAACCCCTGCAACCCGTGTAATCCCTGCGCCGCGACCGCGCAGTAATCGGCGGGTGACGGTATTGGCTCAGCCGGAGTGATGTGTGCTCCGGCGGGCCAGTCTGGAATTAACGGCCGGGACGGCCGATTAAAAGAATTATAGAGAGGTACGCAATGAATCCCCTGAAATCGAAAATGCTGGCCAGTACCGTGATACCGGTAGCAATGGCCATGGGAATGGGCGTTACGGGATTGGCCGTGAGCGTTAATTTCGGCGCTACGCCGGCTTACGCTCAGTGCAATCCCTGCACGGCGAAAAACCCCTGTAATCCCTGCGCTGCCGCAAATCCCTGTAACCCCTGCGCCGCCGCGAATGCCTGTAACCCCTGCGCCGCCGCGAATGCCTGTAACCCCTGCGCTGCCGCTAATCCCTGTAATCCCTGCGCGGCGGCAAACCCCTGTAACCCTTGTGCGGCGGGAACCCAGGCGGCAGTTGTAAACACAAACAGATGCGTCGTGCCGCGGTTGGCCAAAGCCGCCGCGAATCCCTGCAACCCGTGCGCAGCCAAGAATCCCTGCGCGGCCAATGCCTGCAATCCTTGCGCGGCAACGAGCCCGTGCAATCCTTGCGCGGCTGCCAATCCTTGCGCGGCAAGCGACGACGTTGAACTGACCAACGCCGAGGCCGCCGCCGCCTATGACTGTGTGACCGGCCAAATGCGGGCGGCCCATGCCAGGTCGGGCAATGCCACGGCGGCCAGCTATGGCGGCTGGCGGCGTTACAGCAAGGTGGCCTACCAGTCCTCGACCCATGGCGGGCGGTACGTTCAGAACTACGCCAACGCGACAGCGCGGGCCTATGGCGCGTTCGAGAAGGCGGGCGTGATGCCGGCCGGTTCGATCCTTGCCAAGGACAGCTTCGGTGTTAACGGCAAGGGCAATGTTTCGGTCGGGCCGATGTTCCTGATGGAGAAGATGGCCGCTGGGTTCAATGCCGACAGCGGTAACTGGAAATACACCATGTTCACGCCGAACGGCGCGGTGTTCGGCGAGACCAACGGAAAAAATTCGGCTGGCATGCAGTTCTGCATTGAGTGCCATGCCGCGGTAGCCGAGGAACAGGATCACATGATGTTCCTGCCCGAGGAATACCGGACCCGTTAGAGCATCATCCGATCTATTGGAATCGCTTACGCGATCCAATAGATCGGATAAAGATGCTCGCCCCTTGATATTGCCCTGGACCAACTCCCTTGGGGGGCGAGACCCTGCCCGGCTCGCCCCCTCCTTTTTTCCGAGTTCAATCCGATTCCATTTTTGTAATTTTCCTACTGGCGCGACCTTGAACGGTTGCCGCCAATCGGCTTTTTTTACGGTTTCCCAAGTCCGGGCTGGACGGGGCGTGGCCGATCCGTCAAAAAGCCTGTATACCGATCATTCTTCATCAACGGATTGCATCATGCCTGGTTTCTTCCGGACACTCAGCCGCGACCTGCGCGCGCCGCTTCATCGCAAACGCGCATTCGATCTGTTGCATAAGCTTCACAGCGAGAAATTGCCGCTGGAGGGCGTCGTCGAGCGCTCGATCAAGCTTGGCACCAACGGCTGGTACCGGGTGCGTTCGCTGCAGGTTCTGTCCGAAATCACCGGCCTGGCGCGGGAAGTTGCGGCGCTGAAGCCGAAGATCATCCTGGAAATCGGCACGGCGCGCGGCGGCACCGCGCTGATTTGGGCGCATATCGCCGAGAAGAAGCTGGTGACCTGCGACTTGCTGGACAAGAGGGGTTTCGCCGACCTGGTCCGGGCCTTTCCGCCGCCGGGTTCGCAATGCGATGTTTCAGTGCTGATCGGCGATTCTCATAGCCCCGAATTCCTCGAACGGGTGCGCAAGGAGCTGGATGGCGAGCTAGTCGACTTCCTGTTCATCGATGGCGACCATACCGAGGCCGGGGTGACCCAGGATTACGAGTTCTACAGCCCGCTGGTCCGCCCCGGCGGCCTGATCGCCTTCCACGATATCGTGGACGACCAGCCCCTGGAGACCAATGAGGTTCAGCATTTCTGGAAGAAACTGAGCCCCGGCAAGGAAACCAAGGAATTCGTGAACGATCCGGACCAGTGCGGGTTCGGAATTGGTGTGCTGAAAGTGCCGGAAACCGCCGACGGCTAATCCCGAAAGCCCAGCCTTGCGAGGGCGTTGCGAAGATGCTCCTGTATCGCGGCGTTGCTGAGGTAACAGCCATAACTGGCGATCGCGCTGGCCGATAGGTCGGGCAGGCTATCGCGCGCCGACGCCCAGTGCGATACAGCCTGCGCCAGCGCCCCGGCGTCGCCTGGCGGTACGAAGGCAATGCCGCTGCCCGGCCGGTTCAGATCGTCCGGATAGGCGTCCGAATGCCGCGTAATGACCGGGCGCCCGCAGGCCAGCGCCTGATAGACCTTGTTGGGGATCACCCGCCCGGCCTTCTCGCTGGCGCCGAATACGCCCAGCAATATGTCCGCGTCGTGGATGCGGGCGGGCAGGCTCTTGTAGTCGATCCAGGGCTCGAAAACCACATTGTCGAGCCCTTGCGCCGCCGCCTGGCAGTCCGCCAGAAGCGGCCCGGCGCCAAGTAAATGCCACGATACCGGCGGGCCGTCATATAGCTTCGCCGCCTCAATGATCGTCTCGGGCCCCTGCAGGCCGATGAAGCTGCCGTAAAACAGAACTTCCACCGGTCCCTGATGGGTGCGATCCGGCGGCGCGGGTTCGAACAGAGACTCCTCTGCACCCACCGGTATGACGGCCAGCCTGTCCATGTCCAGGCCGAACCGTTGCGCGAAGAATTCCGCATGGGGCACTGTATCCGCGACGACCATGTCCATCTGCCGGAACAGCCCTTGCTCCCAGGCCAGCAGTCCCCATGCCTCTGCGCTGTCCTCGGCGAATTTTTCCCGTTCGAACACTTGCTTGTCCCAGGCGCTTATCAGCGGGTCGAACAGGATTGGCACGCCCCTGGCCCGCGCCCAGGCGATCGCGGCGGCCGCGTCACGCTGGCGAAAGCAGGGAACCCAGACCAGGTCGGGCGTGGCGATCCGGCGCAGGGAAGCCTCGGCCCCGGCGAAGCGACTCAGTAACGGGCGAAAATCGCGGATGCGCCAGCCCAGATCGCCCAGCAGACCACGCAAGACACGATTGCGGGAATAGCCGGGGTCGAAGCGGCCCCACCAGAGGGTCGTCCTATTCTCCATCGCCTTGCCGTTTGGCGACGTGGAATTGCTCGCGGGTCTTGGCCAGCCGGATGAAGCGCTGGAAGGCGTACATATAGCTGATGATGACACCATCTATACCGTTCACGAATTCCCGGCGCAGAATATATTGTTTGAAGAAGGCGAATACGGGCACGACGATGAGTTCGATCCGCGTCGGGTTGCGCCCGCGCCGGTGCAGGTCGACTGCCTGGTCGCTGGAATAGCTGTTCACCTTATCCACATGATGCGCCAGGGAGCGGAAGGATCGATGGTTCACCATGCCTTTCAGGGAATCCGTGGCGCCTTCATGCACGACCACCGAGTCATGCACCGTGCTGTCCTTGAAGCCGGCCTTGCTCTTGCGATAGAGACGCACCGGTTTTTGCGTGGCGGTCCATTTATGGCCTTTGTCCTGAAAACTGTGCAGTGGCAGGATATGCAGGCGGTAGGCGGTGCAGGGCGGTTCGCCGGTGAACAGGTCGCGGATTTCCCGTTCCAGCTCCGGCGTGATTTCCTCGTCCGCGTCCAGGTTCAGGATCCAGTCGTTGCGGCACAGCGTTTCGCCGTAAACCTTCTGCGGGCCGTAACCCTTCCACTCATTGTAGCTAGCGCTGGCGCCCAGGGACTCCGACACCTTGATCGTATCGTCCTGGCTGCCGGAATCGATCACGATGACCTCGTCCACCCAGTCGCGGACGCTGCGGATTGTCAGGGGAATCCGGTCGGCCTCGTTCTGGGCGATGATGAATACCGAAATGGGCAGTTTGTCCGTCATGTTGTCCGTCATGTTGTTTGTCATGGGCGCCGTACCGCGCTGATCCGATGGCCCTCGATGCGTTCTATATGGGCTGCTATCTCGGCAAGCGGGCCCATCGACACCATCATGTCCGTGGCGTTGGCGTGGACGAAACGGTCTTCGTCCAGCCACAATCCGCAATGGCCCGGCCAGATGATGTGGTCGCCGTGCCGCAGTACAGAGTAATCGCCATCGAAGGCGACCGGCGCCCCCGAGTCGCGGGCCTGCATATCGCTGTCGCGCGGCGTCGTCTTGCCGCAGCGCGCAAGCGCCATCTGCACCAAACCCGAGCAATCCAGCCCGATGCTACTGCGCCCACCCCACAGATAGGGCGTGCCCAGGAAACGCAGGGCGACCGCGGCATGATCGGATTCGTGCTCGTCCATCGCCGCGGCATGCCTGGCCCAAACCCAGCCGCCGGTGGCCAGCCCAATGAAACCTTGGCTGCGGCGTTGTTCGCATAATAGAGAATTCATGCTGAGAACATCGAGTACGGGGGATTTCAGGTCGGGCTCGGCATAGAGAAAGGTTCGCAGCGCGGAGATCCGATGCGTGATTTCTCCGGCGGCATCGCCGAGTCCCTCGGCGCGAGCGTAACCAACATAGCTGTCCGTCTGGTTTTGCAGCCAGGCCCAACCGTCGCGGACCTCAAAAATCGTCACGGTTTCCCCAAATAATACCTCGCTGCCCATACGGCTATCGCGGGAGGGTGCAGTCAAAAGCGGCAACTGCCCGGTATTGACCCGACCGGGGCGGCCCTCGACGTATGTTTCGGCGTCAATTGTTCCCCGTAACCTCGCATCCGCCAGGTCGGGACGGAAAACGTTCAGGCGAGAATCGAGTTCAGGCAAGTTCTGGTCTCCGGTTGCCGGTGTTGTTCCCATGGTGGGTTTTTGATTGGCGTCACGCAATCGATTTTTCGCATTCATACGATTGTATGGCCTTTCCCGTTTACAGAAGATTCCCAATGATAAAATTAGGTAGGCTCGGCAACCTGCCGAATACACATTACAGCCCCATTTCAGGCACGAATATTGCGTGACCTGTGATCGTGAGTGCCGGACCGCGCATTTCTCTATATATAAAGTGGTAGATTTTGGCGGTCTGCGGTCACGTTTGCTTTTTAAAGTCGCGCAAATGGCGAATCGGGCTGGTTCGGAAAATGCAGAATGAAAATACTGACTGGGTGAGTAGAATACGCTGGGCCGTGATGGTTGGTCTGGCGGTTTACTTGCTTGCGTTGCTTGGAATATTCCTGCAGCGCGAGGCGCAGTATATCTCGTCGTTGTGGCCGGCCAACGCCGTCGCCATGGCCTTGTTGCTTGGCCGCTCGCGGCGCGACTGGCCACTTGGCCTTCTGGCTGTTCTTGCCGGTAACGTTTTTCTCAATCTGACGATTGGCAGTAATGCGTGGTCGGTGGCCGGTTATGCCGCGGTTAATTTATTTGAGGTCGCGGTCGGTACCGTTCTGGTCGCCCGGTTCATCGGCCAGCCCGTAACATTTTCAAACCTTCAGCAGACAGCGTGTTTTATTCTGTGTGCGGGACTGGTTGTGCCGGCGATCACGGCCTTTGGCGGCGCTGCGCTGGGAAGCCAGATTTATGGCGCCGAATACTGGCAGGCCTGGCGTACCTGGTGGGTGGCCGACAGTATCAGCGTAATGATCTTTGCACCGTTGGTCCTCACCGCCCGCGCCGGTGTTGGCAAGCTTCTGGCGGAACCGCGCCGCGGGCTTGAGGCATTGGGCCTCGCGGGCGCTACCTTGCTGGTCACGGTGGCTACGTTCACTTCCAATGTCTTTCCGCTGGTCTATCTGACATTTCCATTTCTGGTTGCCGCGGGGATGCGTTTTGGGATTTTCGGGGTCGGGGTTAATGCGGCTGTTGCCGCCATGACGGCGATTTGGCTGACTATCAGTGGTAGTGGCCTGGTGGCAAGCGACTTTGCTTCGGCGATTCTTGAAGTACAGGTTTTCCTGGGCGTTACGGTTTTGGCGGCGCTGGCGGTTGCGGCGGTGATACAGGAAAACCGCGCGACAATCGGGAAACTGGCGGCAAGCGAAGGCCGTTTCCGCGAACTCGTCGAGCATGCCTCGGACGCCATTTTTGTTCATGATCTGGACGGCAATTTCGTCGATATTAATTATCAGGCCTGCGAATCCCTGGGTTACAGCCGTGAAGACCTGCTTTCCATGAAGGTCGATGAGGTTGAGGTCAACTCGGCGCCCGCGGGAGCGGGAGGGATTTGGCGACAACTGGAGGAAGGCGGCGCCGTAACCGTTGACGGGAGCCACCGCCGAAAGGACGGCTCCACATTCCCTGTTGAGGTGCGGGTTGGCCCGCTGACCTACGGCGCCAGACCGATGATCGTGGCCATGGCGCGCGACGTGACTGCGCGTAAAACGGCCGAGATCCAACTACACGAGGCCAAGGAAGCCGCGGAAGACGCCAGCCGGACGAAATCCATATTCCTCGCCAACACCAGCCATGAACTGCGCACGCCGCTGAATGCAGTCATCGGTTATAGCGAGTTGCTGGAAGAAGTGACCCGGGCGAACGGCCATGACGAATATGCGGCTGATCTTTCCCGGATCAAATCGGCCGGCTATCACCTGCTCGATATTATCACTGGTATTCTGGACCTTTCGAAGGTTGAGGCGGGTAAGATGGAAGTCGATCTGGTTCCGCTCAACCTGCCGGATCTGCTGGCCGGGGTAGGAGCGGCGGTTGAGCCACTGGCGCGTCGTAACGGGAACAACCTGACCATTAAATGCGATCCGTCGATTGGCGAAATTTCATCCGACCCCGTCAAGCTGCGGCAGATCCTGCTCAATCTATTGTCGAACGCGGCGAAATTTACCCGTGACGGTGAGATTGCGCTCAAGGCCACATACGAATTTTCCGGCGAGGAGAAGTGGACAAAACTGGAAGTCAGCGATACGGGGATTGGTATCGCGGACGAAAAGTTCGACAAACTGTTCGAGGCCTTTACCCAAGGTGACAGCTCCACCACCCGCCGGTTCGGTGGGACCGGGCTGGGGCTTGCCATATCGCGGCGATATTGCGAATTGCTCAACGGAAAGATCGAGGTGGAAAGCCGACCTGGTCAAGGCTCGGTATTCACGGTCCGCCTGCCGGCTCACGCGGTGGGAGCGGCTAGAGTAGCTAGAGCAATATCCGATCGGATCGAACCGGTTCGGTTCAATTCGACCGGATAAAATTGCTCGCCATTTTAAGAAGTTAGAGCATCTTTATCCGATTAATTGGATCGCATAAGCGATTCCAATTGATCGGAAAAGGCTCTAGCTAAACGCCTTGTAGGCGATGATCGTATAGGTGTCCTTGACGCCGGCCAGGAGTTGCAGCTTCCCGGTCACGAAATGACCGACGTCGGCGCCGGCGTCCAGATAGCATTTCATCAGAAGATCGTAGTTTCCGGAAATCGAATGAACCTCGGAAACTTCCTCGATCGTCAGCACGGCGGCGTCCGCCACCTCATAAGCCTTGCCGAGGTCGCATTTGACCTGAACGAAGATGGTTTGCATGGGTCCCGGTCCCCCCGTGGAAGGTGATCCGCCGCTATATTTATAGAGAGTTGGGGCGCTTCAGGAAAGCGGGAACGAGGTCGGTTTCGCCGAAGGGGACATTGCCGTATTCCGGCACGTCACCGATGGAATCCCGGCCACGGCGTGACCCGCGTTTACCGTCTTTTTCCCGATCTGACTGGCTATCGGACTTTGCGGAGCGTTTCTCGTTCGGTTTTTTGGCCCTGCCGGAGCGTTTTTCGGCCGGTTTTTCGGCCCTGGCGGATTGCTTCTCGTCCTGGGTTTCGACCGTGGCGGGCTGTGCGCTCTCCTGGTCTTCCACTTTGGCAGGCGGCCTTGCCTGTTGATCATCGGCTGGGGCAGGCTGTTTTGCGTCTTGTTTCTCTTCTTGTTTCTCCGCGGCGTCCACGGTGTCGCCCGATTTGCCGCTGGCCCGTTTGTCCGTGGTTCTGCCGCGACCCCTACCGCGACCGCGACCGCGATCTTCGCCGCTGGCTTCTTTCAGTTCCGTGCTCGCCGAATCACCCAAATTGACGCGGGGTATTTCCTTGCCCGCCAGCCGCTCGATCTGCGCGACATACTTGCCGTCCTCGGGTGCGGCCAGGGTAAAGGCGTGCCCGCTGCGTCCGGCGCGCCCGGTGCGGCCGATCCGGTGGACATAATCCTCCGGGTGGGTGGGCACATCGTAATTGAACACATGGCTGACCGCCGCGATATCCAACCCGCGCGCCGCCACGTCCGAACAAACGAGCATTTTTATTTCACCGGATTTGAACTTGTCCAGTGTCGCCATGCGCTGGAACTGGTCCATGTCGCCATGCAGCGCGCCGACGTTGAAGCCATTGCCTTCAAGCGCGCGGTGCAGAACGCCGATATCGCGCTTGCGATTACAGAAAATCAACGCGTTATTGACGTCCTGGGTGTTCAGCAATTTCCGCAGCGTGTCGCGCTTGTCGCGCGCCGGCACGATGATCAATGCCTGTTCGACGGTATCGACCACCGACGACGGCGCGCCGACGGTGATTTCCCTGGGGTTCGACAGGAAACGGTCAGCCAGGCGCTTGATTTCCCGCGGCATCGTGGCCGAAAACAGCAGCGTCTGATGATTCTTCGTGATGAAGGAGACGATCCGTTCCACATCCGGAATGAAACCCATGTCCAGCATGCGGTCGGCCTCGTCGATCACCAGGAAGCTGACATCGTTCATCATGACCTTGCCGCGTTCCACATGGTCCATCAGCCGCCCGGGGGTGGCGATCAACACATCGACGCCGCGGTCGAGTTTCTTGAACTGCTCGGTAAAGGATACGCCGCCAATCAGCAGGGCCGTCGTCAGCTTGGTGTATTTGCCGTAGGTCTCGAAGTTATCCGCGACCTGGGCGGCGAGTTCGCGCGTGGGTTCGAGGATCAGCGAGCGCGGCATCCGGGCCTTGGCCCGGCCCTGGCTCAGAATGTCGATCATCGGTAGCGTGAAGGACGCTGTCTTGCCGGTTCCCGTTTGCGCGCAGCCCAATACGTCCCGGCCCATGAGAACCTGGGGAATAGCCTGTTTCTGGATGGGAGTTGGCTGTTCGTATCCCGCCTCCGAGACCGCGCGCATAACGCTCTCACTGAGGCCTAGATCGATAAAACTCATATTTCCTGCTGTTTCTCACCGGACCTTCCGGCGACCTTTAAGCCATAATTTTGTTGGTTGACCGGACTATAGGGCCAAACGCGCCGCTGTCAATGTTCCTGCGTGCTACGGATTGCCACGCGAGCGTGCCGTTAGCGGCAGCGTATCCATCGACGGCAACCGTGATTGTCGTCGAAACGGCGCCGGGGCGGGAACAATCCCTGCGTTACCGCAGCCACGAGATCGCCGAAATTCGGGTCGGTCAGGCCACCGGAGGCCTTTATATAACCTTTGATTTCAGTAAGCGATTCATTGCGCCGGCAGAACGCCGCGAACAGCACGACGCCGGCGTCGCGGGCCTCGGTGGGAAGGTCCGCGGGTTTCTCGCGGCATAGCTTCATGCCCGTAAAGGTCTTCGGCGGGTTGAACAGCATCACGACGTGATAGTTTTCGCGCGCGGTCTCGCCCGGCGTGGTCGTGAAATTTGTCGGCTGTCCCCAGTGATTGCCCTGCATATAACCGGTGACGGCGGAATCGAATTCGGCCTGGTCGCCGCCAAAGGGGTTGCCCGCCACCACCACGCGCAAATCCCGCCCGGCCCCGGCATAGGCGAACTCGCTGGCCTTGTAGACCGGGCTGATTTCCTGCTGTGTCAGGCGCACATTGCCGCCGCAGGCGGTCACCAGGGCGCCCAGCAACAGGGGAAGCCATATCTTGAACCGCATCGCGGACCTCTTCCTCAGTCGTTCTGCAGCCAGGGCGGAGCGCCGCCTTGTTCGCCCTCGAAGCGCCTGTCGGGCGGAAACAGCGCGTGTGTCACCTGACCGACCAGTTCGGCGAAGCCCGGATTGTCCAGGCCCGAAGCCCCGGCAATGTGTCCCTTGATCTCCGTCATGGTCTCGCCGCCACGGCAGAAGGCCGAGAATAACACGATTTTGCCGGCCGGTCGAACCACGGGCAGGGTCGATGGATCCTCGCGGCACAGGCGCATCCCCACCATCGTTGGCGCGGGATTGAACATCATGATCACGCGATAGCTGGGCCTGATGCCCGGATGATCCTGCGTCGTGAAGTTCGTCCGCGGCCCCCAGTGACGCCCGCGCATGGCGTCGGTAACAGCCTTGCCCAGGCTGGCCGCATCGGCGCCGAGCCCATCGCCCGCCACAATGACCCGGATTGCCCCGCGCGCCCCGGCATAGCCGAACTCACCGGCCTTGTAGGAGGGGCTGACTTCCTGTTGATAAAGGCTGACATTCGCGCCGCCGCAGGAAACGGCGAGGAGCGCCAGAACCGCAACGAGCAAACCGCGTCGCATGACCAACCTCCACTTGTTGGGGCGTTGGATCATGATTAACCATAACCGCCGGCGGCGCGATGATTCAAATCAAACAACGTCGGGAATTAAGGAATTTCGGTGACGGGAGGACGGACAAGGATTCCCGCGGCCAATTCCTGGTCCTGCCGGGCAAAAGATGTAGAAAGGGGTTGAGAAAGATAAAGGTGCTCTATCGGGGACAGTATACCTATTCCCGCGTCACGCCCCGTCCTTCCCGTTCGCCGCGCCGTCGGGCGGGGGTTTGCGGCCGGGTTTCCGGGGGGCGAGGGAGCGGCCGGCTCTATCGGGGACAGTATACCTATTCCCGCAGCTATCGGGGACAGTATACCTATTCCCGCGTCACGCCCCGTCCTTCCCGTTTGCCGCGCCGTCGGGCGGGGGTTTGCGGCCGGGTTTGCGGGGGGCGAGGGGGCGGCCGGTCCGGGCCTCCAGTCGGGCGACGAAATCGGGCGCGCCGAGCGGCCGGCCGGTGGGCTCGCGCTCGCGGATCGTCGCCAGTTCCCCGTCCGTCGCGCCGGCCTCGAGAAACGCCCACCAGTCGCCGGCCCAGTCAAGCAGCGGTGAGTCCTTGACCAGCCGGTCGCCGCGCCCGGCCAGATGCGCCGCCGCGCTCGACCAGGGCCAGTCGCCGGCCCACGCCGCCAGCCCCGCGCGCACCGGGTTCAGCTCGATATAACGCGCCGCCGCCAGCGTCCACGCCTCGTCCATCGGGAATGAGTGAAACCGCTCCTGCCACAAATGCCCGCGCCAGCCTTCGCGCAGATTGATGCGCCGCGCATAGCGCCGGTGCGCCTCGCCCAGCGCCCGGCGCAGGCCGTCCTCGTCGGATGGAACCAGGATCAGATGGACGTGATTGGGCATCGCGCACCAGGCCCACACCGCCACCTCCGCTTTGGCGCAATGCTCGGCCAGAAGGTCGATATAGGCGTGGTAATCCGCCTCCTCGAAGAAGGTCTCCATCCGCCGGTTGCCCCGCTGCGTCACATGATGCGGCACACCGGGCACGACAACGCGCGCAAGCCTAGCCATGCCGTCAGACTACGGCGAGGGAGTGGAAATGTCCAGGAATAGGTATACTGTCCCCGGTAGCCGAGGAATAGGTATACTGTCACCGATAGCCACACTCCTTGGCGGTGAACGCGCAGGCGCCGAAAAGCCATTCGTCGCTGCCGGGGTTTTCAGGCGCCTGGCGTCCGGTCGGCGGGAACGACCCCATGCACGGACGTTTTCCGCGGGTGACAGAGGGTTTCGCGGGCGTTTACGGGGTGAAAAATGAACCGAAATTCGGTTAATACGGCGGTTTTTGTTATATATCAATGTGTTGCGCGCATTTTTCGGCGGCGACACAGATCGGCCTCGACGCGGGAGGCTGGAGAGCGGCAGAGTCACTATTGCAGTATTTCAATGAGTTAGCAGCGAGATTAATGCAGTAATGCAAGCCAGACCCTGCTAAAATCCGATGGTAGACCCCGTTATTATATTTGGTCATACAATTATTGTTGCACTTCCAGTTCCGCGCCGTTATCAGGACTGGCAGTGTATCAAAAAATGGAAATTTCTCGGGAGCGAACAATGAAAAAGAGACTTCTTGGCGGCACCGCCATCGTTGGCGTGTCGGGCCTCATCGCCGGCATGGCGGGCGCGGCCGAGGCGCCGACCTGGAAACTGACCGGCAATGCCAACTTCCAGTTCTACTGGGTCGACCAGGATGCCGCGGCATTGACGACCAAGAGCACCTGGAACGGCACTTCGGAAGCCGCCGTCACCTGGGCGCACGCCGAAGAGATGACCGGTTGGGCCGGCGCGGCGACGGACGATGGTCAGGACCACGATTGGTACTTCGGCGTCGACGAGGCGGAGCTTCAGCTCAACGTATCGGGCACCGCCGACAACGGCCTGAACTACGGCTTCAAGATCGAGATCAACGCCAACACCACCGACGGCTCGGTTGCCGACGAAGTGCGGCTGCAATTCTCCGGTGGCTGGGGCACTCTGCAGATGGGTGACGAGGACGGCGCCGAGGACATCATGAACTACGGCGGCGAGAACCTGATGGGCGCCACCGGCGGCTTCGATGGCGACCAGGACGATTACCTGGTGCGCGCCGGCGGATTTTCCACTACCGACGGCGATACCGGTGAAATTCATTGGAACCCAACTGGCCCGGGTGCTTATGTCTATTGGGGTTCGGACGGTGTGAATGTGGCCGCGCCGACCTATCCGACCATCGCGGGCGATACCTCGGACAAGACAAAGGTCTCGTATTTCAGCCCCCGTTTTTCGGGTTTCCAGGTGGGCGCCAGCATCACCCCGACGCCGAACAACGGCGACGATTTCAAGGAAGACGGTTCCTGGGAGAACCATATCGGCCTTGGCGCCAACTACGACAATTCCTTCGGCGACCTGCGTATTCGGGCCAGCGTCGTCTATTCGACCGCATCCTCGAACGATACCTGGATCGAGGATGTCTCGGCCTTCTCGGTCGGCGGTATCGTCGGCTGGGGTCCGTTCAGCCTGGGCGCCAACTATACCGACAATGCCGAATCCGGGCAGCCCAAGAAATGGGATTGGGACACCAGCACCTATGTCGGGAGCGGGATCGAGACGTCATACTGGAACGTCGCGGCTGGTTTCGAGACGGGGCCGATGTATTTCTCGGCCGGGTATTTCGCCTCGACGCTCGAGCATGACATTCCCGGTTGGGACGACAGCACCTACGAGCACATCGCACTGACAGCCGATTACACGGTCGCGCCGGGCCTCGGCGTCTATGCGGAAATCAACATGATCTCGGACGAATTGCTGGGCGGAAGCCGGCTTTATTCCACGGACGAGACCTGGTTCAGCTTGGCCAACGACACCACGTCCTTGGTGGTCGGGGCGAATATCAGCTTCTGATCCTGGAAGCCGGCAAGCAAGACTTTTGCAAGGGGCGGCGGGAGAAATCCCGCCGCCCTGTTTTATCAGCGAGCCTTGACAGGGTCAGGCCTGTATTGTTGTATTATTGTCCGACCTAACCCGTTGAGTGACAGGGTCAGGCCTGTATTGTTGTATTATTGTCCGACCTAACCCGTTGAAACACCTCGATACCGCGTTCTCCGCTCCTTAATCCCCAGGGGCCGGCGCCCGAAGGCGCCGGGCTGTTTGGAGGGTACTCGCGGGCAATCCGGTTTGGTTCGGTTTGTTTTTGCGCCCTCAGGCGCCGGGCGCGGGCATCCGCCCGCTTGGCTCGCGCAACGATGCGCGGCCCGCAGTCGCGGGCTTGTCGCGGGAAGGAGATGC
>JADFVY010000089.1 GCA_015222795.1 Pseudomonadota bacterium
CCCCAAGGTGGCCTTGACCTCGACATTCGCGCCGATGCCCGTGGCGGCCAGATAATCCATGGCTTCGGCCAGGGTGGGAACGGGCTCGCCGGAAAAGTCGGGCGAAAACCAGCGCCCGGCATCCAGCTTGCGAATATCCGAAAGCGTCATGCCCGCGACCGGCCCCTTGCCGTTGGAAGTCCGGTTCACTTTATCGTCGTGGAACAGGACCAGTTCATTGTCGGCCGTCAGCTTGACATCGAACTCGACCCAGCGCGCGCCCAGCTCGACGGCCTTCCTCAGTCCGGCCAGGGTGTTCTCGGGCGCATGGCCCTTGGCCCCGCGATGGCCGGTCACGGGGGGAAGCGGTGGTGGCGCGGGGGTGGTCATTCGCCGCCTATACCATGCGCCGGGCGTCGGCGCGCTCGAACACCCCCTTGCCGACATGCATGTGGGTCAGCGTGCGTTCATCATGTTGCAAGCGCCACGACAGCAATTTCTGGGCATAGCGCAGCACCAGCGGCGCATATTCCGGGTCTTCCGCGCGGTTTACAAGCTGGTCCGGGTCGCGCGCGAGGTCGAAGAACAGCGGCGGCTGGGCGGCGAAGTGGACGTATTTGTACTCATTATCGCGGATCGTGGCGAGATGGCATTCGTCGCTGACCAGCCCCATCGCCTGCTCGGGGGCCTGGTTCACCAGATCGCGAAAATCATATTCCCAGTGGACGGCATCGCGCCATCCGGCCGGTGTTTCGCCGTTGAGCCAGGGCGCCAGCGAATGGCCGTCGCACTGGCGCGGGACGTCCACGCCGATCCAGTCCAGGATCGTCGGCATGACGTCGATGGTTTCGGTAAAGGCCTCGACCTTGCGGCCCTGGCCGGTTGATGCGCGCGGGTCGCGCAGGATTAGCGGGATGTGGAAGGACTCGTCGTAATAGGTTTCCTTGCCCACCATCCAGTGGTCGCCCATCTGCTCGCCATGGTCGGAGGTCAGCACGATCAGGGTGTTGTCATACTGTCCGGTTTCCTTCAACCAGTCGATCAACCGTCCCAGATTGTCCTCCACCTCATTGATCATGCCGTAATAGGTGGCGCGAAGCTGGGCCAGTTCGGCGTCGGTCATGTCGGTCGGGCAGGTCTCCATTGTCCAGTACCGATTGCGCAGCCGTCCCATGCGCCAGGCGGTGAAGGGATGCTGGGCGGCTTCCTCGGCCAGCGACTCGGCGCGGCGCGGCGGCGGTATGTCAGCCGGGTCATACCGGCTGTTGTAGGGCTCCGGCACGATGTAGGGCGGATGCGGATGCCAATAGGACAGATGCACGAACCAGGGCTGGTCGCGTCGCGCCTTGAGATAGCGGATCGCCTCGCCGGTCATGAATGCGGCGTGACTGTCCTCGGCCGGGTAGGCGGGGGGGGAGAAGCTGGGGCCGCGTTCGGCCATGCCCGGATAATCGGCGACGGGTGCGTAGACATCCAGATGGCTGTCGCGGACATCCGGCACGTTGCGACCCTTTTGTTTCAGGTCCGCCAGCCAGGGACCCAGATCGTCGGTCAGCCGCAATTGTTCCGCCATGCCCGGCAGCACGCCTTCGTAGGACTCGAAGGCCGGGTCTTGCGGGTCGCGGCCGCGCGGGTCGGGGGCGGTGTCGGTGTAGCCGAACAGCACTGGCTCGTAGCCGGCCTTGCGGGCCTCCAGCGCGACATTGGTGTGGCGTGCATCCAGCGGCACGCCGTTGCGCCCCGACCGGTGGTTCTGCAGATACATGCCGGTATAGAGCGAGGCGCGGGCCGGGCCGCAGGGGCTGGCCTGGGTGTAATGGTTCGCAAACAGGACGCCGTCGGCCGCCAGTTGGTCGAGGATCGGTGTCTTCAACACCGGATGGCCCATCGCCGACAGGCAATCCCCCCGCCACTGGTCGAGGGTAATGAACAGGACATTGCCTTTGGGCAAACCGGACATATCGATATTCTCCGCCTGCTTGGTTAGAGCAGCATCCGCACAAACGGAATCGCTTCCCGCGATTCCATTTGCACGGATAAAGCTGCTCGCCCCTTGATAAAATTGCCCTAACGCGCGCGCCAGGCCTGGCTGCGCCGGTGCAGGCCCCGAGTCAGCAGGGAATGCAGCAGCCGGACCCCGGCGGAGGTATAGACGATCATCATCGCCATGGCCGCGGCCGGCGCTATATCGCCAGCGTCATCCATGTTCAAAACCGCGACGGAGGCGAGCGTGGTGTCGCTGGAATAGAGGAACACCACCGCCGACACGGTGGTCATGGCGTTGACGAACAGATAGATCGACACATCCAGGATCGCCGGCAGGCAGACCGGCACGGTCACCTTGGTGAAGGTGCGATAGAAGGGCGTTTTCAGCGATGCCGATACCGCCTCGAACTCCGGATCCATCTGTTTCAGCGCGGTCGAGGCGGTCAGGTGGCTGACGGTATAAAAATGGGTGATCGTAACCAGCACCAGGATCGCCATGCTGCCATAGATAAAGTTGAGCGGATTATCCGGGTGGTTGAAAAAGAAAATATAGGCCAGGCCCAGCACCATGCCCGGAACCGCCATCGGCAGGATGGCCAAAAACTGGATCAGCCCGCGCCCGAAGCCGAAACCACGGCCTTTCTCCACAAGATAGGCGCCGGAAAATATGATGATGGTCCCGAAGAAGGCGGTATAGAGCGCCATGCGGATCGAATTTCCATAGGCATCCCAGCCGCCGCCGTCCATCACGTCGAAATCGTAGTTGGCCAGCGAGAGACCCAGATTGTATGGCCAGAACTTGAACAGCGATGCCGCGAAAGCCATGCCCAGCACGCCCAGGATCACCACGCCGATCAACCCGCAATAGACCGCCGCCGCCTTGTCGATGCGCCCGTGAGGCTTAGGAATCAGGGGAACCGCGCGCGCCGACAGCATGGCAACCTGCTTGCGCTGGACGATGCGGTCGACGATGAAGGCGACGATCGCCGGCAGCAGCAACACGACCGACACCACCGCGCCCATCTGGAAATTCTGCTGGCCGATCACC
>JADFVY010000581.1 GCA_015222795.1 Pseudomonadota bacterium
CAGGCGCTTCTTCCGGTGTGTCGAAACCAGCCGGTTCTTCGGCAGCGGGGGGTGAGTCAAAAGCCGCGGGCTCTTCGGACACGGGAGCCGGCGTTTCGATCACTGGCTGGTCGTCATAGCCGGACAGGTCCTCGGCCGGAGCTTCCTCTTCCGGAAGCTTGGATTCATACTCGCCGGCTTGACGAGCTTTCCATTCCTCTTCCCAACCGGCCTGCTGTATTTGCGCTTCTTCGCGGGCATCCTCGAGAATTTCCTCGTCGGGTTCGCGCATGCGGAAAGAAACGGTGCCATCGCGGCGTGCCTTTTCCTCCAGCACTTCCTGCCAACGCTCGTTGACCGGT
Organism: Pseudomonadota bacterium; assembly: GCA_015222795.1. Classification (GTDB taxonomy): domain Bacteria; phylum Pseudomonadota; class Alphaproteobacteria; order UBA8366; family JADFVY01; genus JADFVY01. The sequence continues at coordinate 342 of JADFVY010000581.1, forward strand.
CGACGGTTGCGGTTTGCTTTCTTTCTGGCCTTGATGTCGTCGTCGTCGCCGGCCAGAGAACCCAGGCCACTGTCGTAATCGGATTCGTAGGCGTTCAGATCGGTCATCAATGTCGAAAGTTGACGGCCCTTTTCGGTCTTGGCCTCATCGCTCTCGGCCTGTGCGGCGTCCTTGCGCGAGCGCCGGTCCTCAACGCTGAGCATCGGGGTCGCCGCGATAGCTTCGGGCAGCAGAATCCGCGAAACGTCGAGAACCACCAGCAAATTACCGCGAAGCCGGAAGATGCCCGAACAAATCTTCCGGATTTTTTCTTCCATCGTCGAGGGCGCACTATCGAAGTCACGCTTGGGCAGGGTCCGCACGTCGCCGATCGCATCGACCAACAAGGTATAGAGATCGCCCTTATATTCGACGGTGACGCCCATCTGGCTGTCCCAGGGAACCTCTTCGGTATTACCCAGAAGCTTGCGTAAATCTATGACCGTCACGATCCGGCCCCGAAGATTGAGCACCCCGGCGATCGCCGATGGTGCCAGCGGAACCGGCGTTATTTTCGATGCCTCGACGATATCCTGGACTTGAAGAATCGGAATGCCAAAAAGCTGCTTGTCGATGATCATCGTCACCAGTTGCTCTTCGTTTTCCCCGACGATAGTCGTATCCATGAGTGGTGCCACGCTAGCCATATATTAGTCCCTCGATGTCATCGCCGATCAGCGGTAATTCCCTCCACCGGAAATTTTACCCTGCATGACGAAATAATCCATTTCGATAGCGGCACGATAGGCTATTTTAATTAACACTATGTTTAAATCGGAGCTTCGGATTGGTATTTTTTTCGTTTTATCAACGGCCACGGGCCACTCATCGAATCGGCGAGATGAGATGAACGAAGGCGAAATTCGCAAGCGGTCGGTCCTGATCGCGGGACACCGGACCAGTGTTTCCGTCGAAAATGCGTTCTGGCATGCCTTGCTGGCCATCGCCAAGGCTCGCGGCGTCAGCGTGAATCAACTGATTACCGGAATCGACCGCGAACGTGGGGGGAATCTTTCCAGCGCCATCCGGCTTTTCGTGCTTGCCGAGACGATGAAGGCGTCCGATCGCGCTACTGAATAGATTTTAATATATCCCGAATGAAATCTTCCGTCTCTGACGGTTTTTCCAGCGCCGGTTCCGGCGTACCGGCCGGTTCGGGCGCCGGTTCGGACTGTTGCGGCGCCGGTTTCGATGGTGACTTCAGCCAGATCCCGCCGGTCTTGATGTTGGGTGTATCCAGCGGGCCTTTCACCCTGACCGTTATATAGGCCTCTTGCATGTCTTCAGCGCGGCGCATGTCGGTGTTGCCATCAATCCGCCAGTTTGCGAAATCGGCCGAGCCCGCTGTGAGCGCACGGGCGTCGTTGCCGTCGAGCAGCAGATTGTCGGTCCGCGCAACACCCTTAACGACGATGAAGTCCCCGCTCAACGCCGACGGCTCCACCGCGAAAGCCTTGATCAAGGTACCCACCGCTTCGCCCGTCGCGCCAAGTTCTTTAACTTTGTCGCCAAACAGTGCCCCCAGCAGGACGCCGACACCGGCCTGTGCCTGTTCATCCTCCTTCAGGCGCGCCTCTACATCGCCTGAGATTTTGCCTTCCCCTGCCAGTGACGAGACCAGTTCAAACTCGCTGCGGCCAGCGGCGGCGAGGGATATATCCAGCGAGACAGGTCCTTCAAATCGCGCAAACCCGCTCATCGCCTCCAGGGCAGTCTTCGACGAAATATCGCGCGCGGACAGATCGCCGTCCAGGGTCGGGGGCAAACCGGTGGCGTCCAGTTTGCCCGTGGCCTTTACACCGCCACCAAACACCTGTCCCGAAAACTCCTCGATGGTCGCGACGCCGTCCCTGACCGTTGCCAGAAGGAGGGCTTCGTCAATGCGAACATCGCGCCGGACCAGCGCCGTGGAGCGCAGCGCAAGCCGCAGATCGAAATCTCGCAGCCCCCGAACGTCGATCGCCTCACGCGACCAACGCGCATTGCCGCGGACAGGGGGTGCGCCAGAAACATTCGCCGGCCCCGGTTTGACGGGGAACAGCCTGTCCAGCATGACCTCACCCGTGGCCATGTCGGCGACGATATCCGGTCGCTCGCCCGACAGGGCAACATCGATGACGCCGGAAAAGTCCGTTTCGCCGAGCTTGCCGGAGATATCCCCGAAAGTCAGCGCGTCAGCACCACCTGACATGCGGAACCCGGCTTCCAGCGGGCCCGCCCCGCCGGCAAACCGCCCCGGCATCGCCAGCGCAAGAACCGGGTCGCCGTCAGCATGACTGACCGACATCGCAAGATCGCAGGCAAACCGGCCGCCCAGACCGGTAAGCGCCCCCGTTGCCGTGACCTTGCCCCCGATGGCATCCAGAACCGCGTCGATTTCGGCCTTGTCGAGCGTGCCAGTTGCCTGCCCGGTTATCCTGAAACGCCCAATTCGCTGCGCGAGGACGCTGTTTTTCATGCCGATGAAGTTGGCGAAGGATTCCGAATCCCGGCCCTCGAGGGTCACATCGAGAACAGCCCGCGGTTCGCCGTCCAGACCGGCAACCGTACCCGACATCGCCAGCGCGGCACCGCCCAGATCCCCCAGCGTCAATTTCCGAAGGGCCAGATCGCCATTGAACAGTTGCGCGTCGATCCGCAATGCGGATGCCGTCTTGTCGCGCCAGGAAAGGCTGCCAACAACGATATCCAGATTTGCGTCGAAGGCGCCCAACCAGCCAGCCTCTGGGTCCCCCGCCTCGCCGGCATCCGGGGTATTTCCCGCCCCGTCGCCGCGACTTGCCAGGTATGCGTCGAGGCCGATCCGATCAAGCTCGAGGCTCAGTCCAAAGGAGGGGCGCGCGCGCCTGGCGATAACGGCAGCCCCGGAAACGCGCGTCGCGTCGAACCGCGCCTTGATATTGGTCAGGTTCACCGTATCGGGCAGGATCGCGATGCGGCTGGTATAGGAAAAAGCGCGCAACCGGTCGGGTGGAAGCGCGGCTTCGTTCACGCCACCCCAGGCAAGCGCGGCGCGAAGATTGTCGGAAATCGCGGCGAGATCGCCGTCCAGTCGGGGCCCGCCCTCCGCGTTGACGGCCTTGCCCGACAGGTTTACGGCCGTGCCGCCAGGAAGGTGGGCGCTGGCGCGTTCGACCGTCAATACGCCGGCGTTCAGTTTTGCGATGAGCCCGGCATCGCGAACGATGCCGCCCCTCCAGCGCAGAATTCCGGCCTTGATGTCGATCTCGGCGTCGAATTCCTCGGGGATTGCCGCGGGTTCCCTGGGTTCACTATCGCCGATTTCCGGTGAAATTGCGGGTTTGTCCGCCTGCGCCAGCATTTCGTCGATATTGAGGGTCGCAACGTCCAGACTGACCTTCAACGCCGGAATTTCACCCAGGCTGAGGACCGCCCGGCCGGATGCATCCAGCCTACCCAGCCCCACGGAAATATCGCTCGCCTCGATCTCCTCGGTCGTCGCGATGATCGGCGACTCCAGGGTGAATTCCCATGATGGCAGTCCGGCAACGGGTTTGCCGGCAACCGCCGTTGCGAAAGCGGCGGCGTCAGCCCCCGATATGCCAATTTTTCCCTCTAATATCCGTGACTGCCTGTCCACGGCGCCGGAAAGCAAGATCTCGCCGGCATCATCGACGAGCGCAATCCGCGCATTGACCGGCACGGGTTTTCCATTTTCGCCATGACCCACAAAGAGGCTGATCACAAAAGGCAGATCCCTGTAGTTTGCGCTGGCTTCAAGCTTCAACGGACCGCCAAGGTCAGCCATGGCGATTTGAGTATTCAGCCGTTCCAGCCGCTGTGTCCGTCCGTTGGCGCCGCGCCACACCAGGGTTCCGCTCGCAATGGCGGCTCGTTCAAACGAAAACTGTATTGGCAGCGCCGGGTTATCCGCGGATTCGCCAGGCGCCGGTTGATCGGGGCCGGCGGCGATGTCCCAATTTATCCGGCCGTCCGGCAAGGTCTCGAGATTAACGACGGGCTCGACCAGCAGCAGCGAGGTGACGGCAATCCGCCCACCGAAAAGCGGACCGGCGGCAATCTGCATTCGAATTTCACCGATCCGCGCCAGGTCCGCGTCCAACGCGCCCTCGATACTGGCGATCCGCACGTCGCGGGCGTTCAGATAGGGTGTCGGCAGGATCGCCATTTCCAGATCACCATCGATCGACACCTGACGACCCGCGGTACTGCTCAATAACGCCGACAATTCACCGCGATAAATGTTCCAATCGATAAAGGACGGCGCAACAACAAGCGCCCCCACTGACAGGGCGCACAGCAGCAAAATAGCGACAAAAAATCTCTTCAAACGATGTTCTCCCAACCCGGCGGCACGGCCATCTTTCAGGCTTGCGCATTACGCCGCAGGCCTTAATCTATGAAATTGCCGGGCCACCATCATATATGCCATTGTGGCCGGACAGGG
>JADFVY010000582.1 GCA_015222795.1 Pseudomonadota bacterium
CCCCAGATCTGGCGCAGGGACTTGGCGATCTGGCGGGCCAGCGGGGCTTCCATGCCGTTCATCTGCAGGTCGATGGTCAGCTCGCCGGTGGGCGCGACCTTGCTGTGCCACAGGCTGGGCACCAGGCCGCGCTTTGCGAAGAGTTCAAGTACGCGCGGCATGACGCCGGGTTCGGCCTCGGCGGTGACGGAAAAACAGGCGGTGGGTCTTTTGGTCTTGGGCGCGAATGCGCGCTCAGTCGGTTCTCGAAACATGGGACGCAACCTCATATATCCGGGGTTCAGCAGGAATCGGCGATGCCCGGCCCTCAAGGAGGACCGGGAGGCTAATTCGCGCCCCGAGAACTATGTTGCGTCGGTTGTTCATAACGAGCGGACCATAAGCCCGGATCCATGAAAAATCAATGAACGAGGAAGCCCCTCACGGGCCGACCAGCCAGATCGCGGTTGGAACCGTCACCAGGCCAATGAAGCTGGACAGAACAATGGTGGTGGTTACCGTGTTTTTCGCCGCGCCGTAACGGCTGGCGAACAGGAAGGCCGTTATGCCGCTGGGCAGGGCGGCGAGCACCACCGCCACCTGTGTCCACAAATGCGGCAGGCCGAGCAACCGGTCAGCCAGGAGCCAGACGATCGCCGGCAACAAAACGAGTTTAATAACCGAAAGCGCGAGCGCATGCGGCGCCTGCCCGCCAATGCCATAGCGCGCCAACGTGCCGCCAACGGCGAACAGCGCCGCCGGCATCGAAGCCTCGCCCAGCAGCCGCGTGGTCTCGTCCAACACCGTGGGCAGCGGCGGCGCGTAACGGCCATACAGCAGGCCGGCGAGCAGGCCGATCAGAATGGGATTGCGCACAAGGTCGCCGGCGATATCGCCCAGCGCGGCCCCCAACCCGCGCCCCTTGCCGCCAGCAAAGGCGTAACCCAGCGACAGAACCGGGACCATGACCAGTGTATGGATACCGATAATGATGAACAGCGGCAGCGAGGCGCGGTCGCCATAGGTCGCCAGCACGATGGGAATCCCCATAAGCACCGTGTTGCCCCAGCAGGCGGCCGCACCATACGAAACCGCCTCGGCCCCGCCCCGACGGAACAGGCTGGCGCCCAGAACCGCCGACAACAGGAAGATGGCGATAACGCCGCCATAAAAGGCGATGGGTAGCTCCCACGGCATATCGTTGGGCAGACCGGCCTGCGCTATTTTGCGGAACAGCAGCAACGGCACGGCGAAATTGAAGACGAATTTGGATAGCCCATCGATGGCGGCTTCCTCCATGAAGCCGAAACGGGCCGCCAGATAGCCGATCGTCACGATTCCGAAAATCGGCAGGATGGCGTCGAAAACACTTTCCACGGATTGCTGTCCCTGTTGATTGGAAAAAATATTGCGCGGGCGTCGAAATTCGCCGATCCGGCCGGCAACCGCAAGCGCGCGTTAACCGGATCGCAAAGTTTTCGTGCTTTTATGTGGACGAATGGGAACAGGAGCCTCATATGTCGGGGTAACCAATAACTCAAGGTTCCCTCGGGGAAGTCATAAATGTCCGATCTATGGATCTATCGTCGTCGCCCTAGCAGTCTTACGCGCTATCGCCATGGCGGCGCGGCTGCTTTCGATCCGGCTGTACGTTCACCGCTGGTCAACGCGGTGGCGGTCAATGCGTCGCCGGGCAGCGACGAGCAGAAAATCCTGCAGTTCCCCTCGCCGGCGCCGGCCGGGCCGACAAGCCCCGCCAGACCCAAGCGGGCCGACAAGCCCCGCGGCGGCCGCGCCAAACTAACGCCGCCGAAGAAGCGGGACAGCTAAAGCTCGGCGACGTTTTCCAGCAAATCCAGGATATCGCCGAGGATTCGGTTCAGATCGTAATCCTTGGGTGTGTAGATTCGCGCCACGCCCATATTGCCGAGCGCGCCCTCATCTGCCTGCGGAATTATGCCGCCGACCACCACTGGAACATCACCCATACCCTCCCCGGCCATCAGCCGGATGACCTCGCGCACCAGTTCCACGTGGCTGCCTGAAAGAATCGACAGGCCGACCACATGGGCGTTGCGGCTCTTCGCGGCGTCGACGATTTCGCGCGGGGTCAGGCGAATGCCCTCATAGACCGCGTCGATGCCGACATCGCGGGCCCGCACCGCCACTTGCTCCGCCCCGTTGGAATGGCCGTCCAGGCCCGGCTTGCCGACGACCATCGTGACCGTGCGGCCGAGCTTGCCCGACAGGGCCTCGACC
>JADFVY010000583.1 GCA_015222795.1 Pseudomonadota bacterium
GCCGCATTGCGTGCCGGAGATCACCATGTTGGGTTTCAGCAATGTCGCCTCCAGCCGCACGTTCTGAATGCGTAGCTGGGTATAGACCTCGTTGAGCGTGGCCTCGGTCACCTCGGCGCAGCGGGCGATGTCATGGCCGCCGTCCATCAGCACCTCGGGCTCGACGATCGGCACCAGTCCCGCCTCCTGGCAGAGCGCGGCATAACGCGCCAGCGCATGGGCGTTGACGGCGATGCAAGCCTGGCTTGGATGCACGCCGCCCTTGATGGTGATGACCGCGCGCCATTTCGCGAATCGGGCGCCGAGTTGGTGGTATTCGGCGCAGCGCTCGCGCAGGCCGTCCAGCCCCTCGGTCACCAGTTCGCCGGGCGCGCCGGCCAGCGGCTTGGCGCCGGCATCGACCTTGATGCCGGGAATGATGCCCTTGTCGGCCAGCAGCTTGGCGAAGGGCGTGCCGTCGTCGGCGCTCTGGCGCAGCGTCTCGTCGTAGAGGATAACCCCGCTGATCGCGCCTTCCGCGCCGGGCGTGGTGAACAGCATCTCGCGATAGGCGCGGCGCGTTTCCTCAGCCGATTCCACATTGATCGAGTCGAAGCGTTTCTTGATGGTGCCCGTGCTTTCGTCGGCGGCCAGGATGCCTCTTCCGTCGGCGACCAGTGCTTTTGCGATATCGTCCATGATGAATTCCCTCTGAATGCCTGTCCGGGCGCCCAGGACGGCGCCCCGCTGTTACATGGCCACTTATATAGCGCCCGCCGCGCGTTAACGCTACAAGAGAGCAGCGAGTTTTGTCAGGCTGGCGCATGGCGAGCGCGCGGCTATACTGCCGCCAATTGGATTTACCCTGCAACCGTGCGGATTACCGGAATGGCGGACAACAATATTTCCTTTGTCGCGACCGACGAAATCGAGGCCCAGGAGGCGCTGGCGACCCTCGCCGGACGCTACGGCAATGCCGACCCGGGGGTGGCGCATACCATCGTGGCGCTGGGCGGCGACGGCTTCATGCTGTCGACCCTGCATGATCATATCGGGCGCGAGGTATCGATCTACGGCATGAATTGCGGTTCGGTCGGCTTCCTGATGAATGTCTGGGGGGGCGACGATCTGCCGGCTCGCATCGCCCGGGCCACGCCGGTGAAACTGCACCCCTTGCGCATGCTGGCCCACACCGCGGACGGTGGGGAGGCCGAGGCGCTGGCCATCAACGAGGTCTCGCTGCTGCGCCAGACCCGCCAGGCGGCCAAGCTCCGCATTCACGTGGACGGCGTGGCGCGGCTGGACGAATTGATCTGCGACGGCGCGCTGGTTTCCACCCCGGCCGGCAGCACGGCCTATAACCTGTCGGCGCACGGCCCGATCATCCCGATCCGCGCCGAACTGCTGGCCCTGACCCCGATCAGCGCCTTCCGCCCCCGCCATTGGCGCGGCGCCCTGCTGCCCGATACGGCGCGGGTATTGTTCGAGGTGCTGGAACCCGCCAAACGCCCGGTAAGCGCCACCGCCGACCACACCGAAATCCGCGACGTACTGACCGTCGAAATATCCCAGTCCCGGGACCTGTCGGTCACCATGCTGTTCGACCCCGAGCATGATTTCGAGGAA
>JADFVY010000090.1 GCA_015222795.1 Pseudomonadota bacterium
AGTGCGCCAGCCATGGTGGATGCTCCCCGAAGTGAAATAACGCCGGATGGTTTGCAGTGCCGGTGCGCGGGGGTCAAGGGGGATGATGACGGGCCTTCCGGGATCGTTCATACTGCGCGTCATGACAGCGGGGACCTATAATCATGAGTGACTTCGAGACCATGAAACTGCCGACCCAGCCTGATATCGCCGCGCCCTGGATCGCTACAATTTGAGGTAATTCAGCCGCCTGGAACCGTCGTCATTAACGCTTCGTAAGCGGATTTCAGGCATTCTGTGGGGATATTGGGTGATATTTTTAGGTGGCATAACGCCATCATATTGTTTTCAAAGGGATATTGAAAATGAGGATAGTTGCGAGCAGGCGATCCATAAGTTCCATTTTTCACCGCAAGGGTGGCCAGGGGCGTCTGACCATGCTTTTCGAGAACCTGCCCGAGTTCGAGCAGCGAGCGCTCGAGAAAAAGGTCAATTTTACCGAGGGTGAAAAGCCGGCCATCGCCTTTTTCGAATCCGAGGGCTCCTGGTGCCTGCTGACCAACCAACGCGTTGTCTGGCAGGATTTGATCAGTCAGCATGAAGTCGGCATCATGGAAATGCGCCGGGTCAGCCACGAAATGCATGTTTCGGTGCAGCGCGGCCAACTCGACCGCGGCCTGTGGCGCGAGCTGAATATCGAGACCACGGACGGCCATGCGCTCACCTTGCAGATGGAACCCGGCAAGCCCTTCATGGGCATGTGGAGCGCGCTTCACTGGCTGTGCGGCTGGGCGGAGAAACGTCGCCAGTTGGACGTGGTGGCCTGAGTCGCGGCCCCGAATCCGCGCCGCGATTCGCCCCATTTGGGGCGGATTCCGGTCACTATTCCCCTGTAGGTTGCCGCATATAAGGGCGCGCGGATCGTCGCGCGTCACCACGGCATTTTGGGGGTTTGTTATGAAAAAGATGATATTTCCGCTGCTGTCCGTCCTCGCGTTGGCCGGCTGCGCCGCGCCGGTCAGCACCATGGACCGCTCCGACGTCTATTACGAGAGCCTGCGCGCGGGGGAAACCGGCGAGACGCAATCGCTGTTCACCTCCGACGAGGCGATCCTGTCGGCCGACGATATCGCGAAAATCCTCGCCCATCGCTATACCGTCCCGCCTCATAACCGCATCGGCGTCATCGCGCTGGGCCGCGCCTTCTGGTTTGGCTATTCCGAGGAGCTGGCGCGCACCGGCACCGACATCCAGACCGGCATGGTGGCCAGGCTGCGCGCCTCGCCCAGGGTCTATGACGCATCCTACCTGCCGACCCTGCTGATCCCCGAGAAACGCACCGTCGGCCATTACCGCGAGGCCGCCGCGCGCTATCAGGCCGACCTGCTGCTCGTTTATCAGGCCGCCTGCCGCACCTACGATAAATACCGCTTCCTCGCGCCCGACGAGGCCAAATCCTACTGCAATGTTGAGGCGGTGGTTTTGGACATCCGCACCGGCATCGTCCCCTTCACCGTAACCGCCAGCCGCGACTTCCACGCCAGGGAAAACAAGGAAGACACCAACTTCCGCGAAACCATGGCCCGCGCCGAACTGAAGGCGCTCGCGGATGCGCTGGAAGAAGTCGGCGACGAGGTGGTGGGTTACCTGGCGAGGAACAAAGGGTGAGATCGGTAACGGTCCTTGCCCTCGCGGCGGCGATGTTCTCCACCGCCTGCGGTCAACCGCACCGCCCGATCCCGGCGGGAACCTACCTCCCGCCCGCGGGCGAAGAGCGCATCGTGGTGACGCCGTCGCGTATCTGGTTCCACGTAAATGTCGACCGGGAAAATCCGAACATCATCGGCAGCCGCGAATATCCCTATGAGGTGGAGCCCGACGGGACGATCCATTTCGTCGTATCCTCGAACAGTACCTTCGGCTTGCGCCTGCGCATGGAACACGACTGGGCCTGGCGTGGGACCGAGATTGTGAAGACCCACGTCGAGAGCGGCGAGGAAACCCGATTCGTATTTCGGGATTGATTGGCGACTGACCTCTCTCTGACTCAAACTGCCTCCAACGGCGTCCGCTCGATAGTATCGGTGTTTTTCCCCTCGATGCGGATCAGCGTCGTCGGTCCGCGGCGCAAGGGGGCGTGGATGTCGCCCGGCGCGTAGGCGTGGGCGTCGCCGGGGCGCATGATGTAGCTGCGCGTCTGTTCCACCTTGCCGGGCTGGTCCCCGGCCGGCGGCGTTACCATGCGCCAGTCGGTCATTTCGGTCTCGCCGGCGGCCTGGCCATAGATCGCCCAGGTCGGCCCGTGATCGTGCGGCAGGCCCATCTTTTCGCCGTGATAGACATGGGCGCAGATGCAGAAGCCCAGCTCCGGGTCCTCGTACAGTACGTTGCGTTCCTCGTCCGCATCCGGCGGCGCGTTCGCGGCGATGAAATCGGCGTCGGCGAGCGCGCGTTCAACCAGTTTGCGCACCGCCTCGCGCCCGGCTGCCCCCTCGTCTGCCTGCAATGCGGCGCGGATATCGGCGGCGAATTTCTCGAGTGTGTAGCTCATGGCGGGTGCGCTCCTCAGATCGTGTCGTTCGCTGGAGCGTAGCACGAATTACGCCGATGAAAACCTCAGGCCGCCCTGTCTATCCGGCATTGATAGCAGTTGTAGTCCCCCGAACGGACATGGAGATAGGCGATCTCGGGATTTTCAAGCAGCGTCGCAGCGGCCTCCACGAGATCGGTCGTCGCCTTGATTTGCCCCGTACCGTATATGATTCGATCGTCCCGGCCATAGCCGCGAAGCAGGAACCGTTCGCGCTTCAGGAACATTTCCGGCATCCCCGCTGCCTCGTCGTGGCGCTCGCAGCCTACGGCATGCAGGAAGACCGGCCCGGTCTCCGCATAGGGCTGCGGCCCGGGAAACGGCCGCCATGCGAGAATGAGGAAGGGTTCGCCCTCGGTGACATCCGCCAGGCAATGGCGGCAGGGCACGCCCGACCCGTCGGAGACATGCCGCTCGGGTGGCTGGTCATGTGCGTCCGGACCTCCCTCGCGAAAACCGCGCGCGGTTTCCGAGGGCATGGCAATGAAGCGCTGATTTGTCATGGGCTGATATCCTTCGTTGATCAGCGCCCACTGGACTGGCATTCCTCGCCCGCCGCCACCCGATTCTTGCGGTCGAGTCGCTAATCTCTATCCGCCCGCAAACCGCGCCATCAGCATCAACACCGCTGGCATGGTCGCCATCGCCATTAGCGTCTGGACGGTGATGATGGCGGCCATCATTCGGTGGTCGCCGCCGAGCTGGCGGGTCATCGAGTATGAGGTCGGGCTGTTCGGTAGGCTGGCGAACATCACCGCGACAGTCAGCGCCAGGCCATGCGCCCCGAAGGCGAGGCAGGCGGCCAGTGTCAGCGCCGGCAGGACCGCCAGTTTCAGGGCGGTCACGGCCAGCACCGTTCGCCCGGCCCGGCGCACCGCCTCGAACATCAGCCCCGCCCCGACCGACAGCAGCGC
>JADFVY010000091.1 GCA_015222795.1 Pseudomonadota bacterium
CAGCCCTTGTCCTTCAGGGTCTGGTATAGCGGGCTGCGCCGGGCGCCGCGCGCGGTGTCGCTTTCGCGCTCTGGCCAGGCCATCAGGTAATGGTCTTCATACATGGCGCCGGCGGAGTCGAAGACGTAGCGGCCGCTGTCGTGGAACGCCCCGAACCGGCGGATATCCAACGGCCATAAATCGACGCTGGGCGCGCCGTCGATGATCCATTCGGCCATGCGCAGCCCCGCGCCACCGGCCGCCGCGATGCCGTAGAAGAAACCGCAGGAGACGAAAAAATTATCCAGCTCCGGCGCCAGCCCCATGATGAACTCGCCGTCGGGCGAACAGGGAATCGGGCCGTTCAGCAACTGCCGCACCCCGACCTCCATCACCGCCGGCGTGCGCATGGCGGTGGCCTCGGCCAGCCCCTCGAACTGATCGAAGTTGGAGGGCAACAGCTCGCGCGCGAAGCCCTGGGGCATGCCGTCGCGGCCGAAGGGCGCGGGGTTCGCCTCGAACCCGCCGACCACGAAGCCGTTCACTTCCGGCTTGTAATAGAGCAGATGGTCCGGGTCGCGCATGGTGGGCATGGATTTGGGCAGGTCGGGGATCTGCTCGGTAATAAGATATTGATGCTCGACCGCGACCGAGGGGATGTTAACCCCGGCCAGCGCGCCGATGTCGCGGCCCCACATGCCCGCCGCGTTGACCACGATCTCGGCCTGTACCGTCCCCTGGTCGGTGACCACGGCGGTGGCGCGGCGGCCCGTTACCTCGATGCCGGTGATGCGCACGCCCTCGATAATCGTTGCGCCGTTCATGCGCGCGCCCCTGGCCAGCGCCTGGGTGATGCCCGACGGGTCGATATAGCCGTCCGACGGGATATAGGCCGCGCCGACCACGCCGTCGGTGGTCATGATGGGGAACAGGTCCTGGGCTTCCCTCGGGCTTATCAGATGCATTTCCAGCCCGAAGCTCTTCGCCGTGGTGGCGGCGCGCTTGATCTCGGTCCAGCGGTCTTGCGACGAGGCGAGGCGCAGGCTGCCGACCTTCTTCCAGTCCGGATTCTGGCCGGTCTCTTTCTCGATCCGGTCATAGAGTTCGACGCTGGCCTGCAGCATGCGGGTGACATTGCGCGATGGGCGAAGTTGCCCCACCAACCCCGCCGCGTGCCATGTGGAACCATGCGTCAGACCGCTTTTCTCCAGCAGCAGAATGTCTTTCGCCCCCATCTTCGCCAGGTGGTAGGCGATCGAGCAGCCGATGGCGCCCCCGCCGATGATGACGATATTCGCTTGCCGTGGAAGGTCGCCGGTCATGTTGCACCCCTTTTCCTGTCAACTGCGTATCCGGGATAATTTCACAGCAACAAGATTATCACCACACAAAACCACATCCTTCAACAGCTTCCCACAAACCGGATATCCGGCCATAATGATCGCGGAAGACTTCAGGAACGGGAGCCGACAATGGACATAAAAGTAGCCGAGGCAATAAAACGAATCCCGCTGTTTCAGGGGCGCGAACCGGACAGCGTCGAGCGTTTGGGCGGGCTGACCAATCTGGTTTACCGGGTCGGGCTGGACGGTACGGATTACCTGCTGCGCCTCGCCGGCGAGGGGACCGAGGATTACATCGACCGTGCGGTGGAGGGCCACAATGCGCGGGTTGCGGCGGATGCGGATGTCAGTGCCGCGGTGCTGTTCTTCGACGAATCGGACGGGCTGATGCTGGCCGATTACATCGGCGGCGCCGCCACCATGAATGCCGAGCGTTTCCAGGATATCGGCGCCTGCCGGCGCGCCGCCCTGGCCTTCCGGCGGATGCACAATTGCGGCAAGGACTTCCAGACGGTCTTCGACGTGTTCGAAAAGATGGACGAATATCTGGCCCTGCTGGCCGATCTCAAGGCGGTGGTTCCCGACGGTTATGAAGATGTGAAGCACGAGGCTGATTCGGTACGCAAGGCGCTGGCGGCCCATCCGGCCAAACTCGCGCCTTGCCACTGCGACCCGCTGGCCGAGAATTTCCTGGATACGGGCGAGCGCATGTGGATTGTCGATTGGGAATATTCAGGCAATAACGACCCGATGTGGGATCTCGGCGATCTGTCGGTCGAGGCGGAGTTCGGGCCGGCGCAGGACGAGGCGATGATGTTCGCCTATTTCGACGGCCCGCCGCCGGCGGATCAGCTGGGCCGCATGGTCCTGTACAAGGCGATGTGTGATTTGCTGTGGACGTTGTGGGGCGTGATCCAACACGCCAACGATAATCCGGTGGAGGATTTCTGGGCATATGCGGTGGGGCGGTTCGAACGCTGCCGGAAGCTCATGGCCGAGCCCGACTTTCAGCGCCACATCGAAGCCGTGGCGCGTGGGAGGTAGCGGGCCGGAGCCGCAAACTACCTATCTTTAGTTATCGCTACCGCCGCCGCGCCCGCTCATGCGCATCGCGGCGCCGCGGACCAGGCCGAGATACTGGTCGTCGGATTCCGGATAGACCGAAACCACGAATTCCTCGGCCGGCGA
>JADFVY010000584.1 GCA_015222795.1 Pseudomonadota bacterium
CCGATGCGTCGGGCGCGCTTGACGATGCACAAGCATCGCCCGTGCACACCCTCCTGCCGGGGAAACGGGAAACACGATCCCATGGGTGCAATATGCCTGATACAGACCACTAGCAGCGAGAATGGATCAAAATTCCGGCCTCGCAAGCCCCGGAAAGAAATAATGGTCATGCCGGGGCGTGTCACGGGCTATATCGGGGGAGGCGGCAATAACGGCGGCAGCGAGCAAGGTGAATGATGACTGAAACGATTTTCGCGTTATCCAGCGGCCCGGGGCCCGCCGGAATAGCGGTTTTCAGGGTTTCCGGGCCTGAATCGGGGGCGGCCTTGTTGGCGCTGGCCGGTGGCCGGGGCCTGCCCGCGGCCCGTACGGCCGCGCATATAACCCTGAGCGACCCCGACGATGGCGGCGTCCTGGACGACGGGATCGTTATCTGGTTTCCCGGCCCCGGCAGCTATAGCGGGGAGGATTTGGTGGAACTTCATGTTCATGGCGGCCCGGCCGTCATTGCCGCGATGCTGCGGGTTCTGGGCGCGCGGCCCGGCCTGCGGCTGGCGGAACCGGGCGAGTTTACCCGGCGCGCCTTTCTGGCCGGGAAAATGGACCTGACCGAGGCCGAGGGAATCGCCGACCTGATCGCCGCCGAGACCGAGGCGCAGCGGCGCCAGGCGGTAAGGCAGGCGGAAGGAGAGCTGGGGCAGCTTTACGATGGCTGGCGTGAGGCGCTGGTTGGCGCCATGGCGCATTACGAAGCCTATATCGATTTCCCCGACGAGGAGCTTCCTGAAGGGGTCGAGACGCAAATCACCCACAAGATATCGTGGCTAGTAGATTCGATTTCTCAACATCTTGACGATTCCCATCGAGGAGAGCGATTGCGTCAAGGCCTGGATGTCGCCATCGTCGGTCCGCCGAACGCTGGTAAATCGAGCCTGCTGAATCGCCTGGCGCGACGTGACGCGGCCATCGTTTCGGAGCGCGCTGGCACCACGCGCGACGTCATCGATGTGGCGATGGACCTGGGCGGATATCCTGTCGTGCTGGCCGATACGGCGGGCCTTCGGGAAGCCGCCGACAGCATTGAGGAGGAGGGCGTACGCCGCGCCAGACGCCGCGCGGAGGCCGCCGATCTGCGTATTCTGGTGGTCGACGGACAGGATGAGGCGGGGTTCCGGGGCGCCGCCGATCTGTTGGACGGTTCGACAATCCTGGTCCTGAACAAGGCGGATCTCGGCCCGGCGAAAATAACGCCCGAGAGCCAAGGTCTTGGTGTGTATGGGATTTCGGTGCAAACGGGGGAGGGGATCGACGCCTTCCTTGAGGGGCTGGAAGCCACCGTGCGCGACAGGATCGGGCTTGCAGGCCAGCCGGCCCTGACCAGGGCGCGCCACCGCGAGGCGCTGGAGGGCTGCCTGGAGGCCCTGCGGCGCGCGCTGGATGCGCCACTACCCGAATTGGCCGCCGAGGACCTGCGCCTGGCGACAAGGGCGCTGGGCCGGATCACCGGCAGGGTCGATGTGGAGGATCTTCTGGATATTATCTTCCGGGACTTCTGCATCGGGAAATGAGGGTTATAAATGGGCAGGCGAGGTGTAGATCAAGAGTTATACAGCGCGTAGAGATATGAGTATGCGGGGAGCAGGCGATGGTCAGGTTGAGAGTATATTTCATAATTTCCAGCGTTCGTGATTATCGTCCCGTCATCCATCACCCACCACCCACCCACCACCACTCATGGCGCCTGGCGCAATGTTTCACGTGAAACATCGGGCCGGACCCGTTGATCCTTTGACAGCGGCGGCGGGCGCGCCTATCTAATCGGCCATGAACACAGCGCGACAGAACAGTTGGGACGTCATCGTGGTTGGTGGCGGGCATGCGGGCTGCGAGGCCGCCGCGGCGGCGGCGCGCGTTGGCGCGCGCACGCTACTGGCAACCCACCGGCTCGAGACAATCGGCGAGATGTCGTGCAACCCGGCCATCGGCGGGCTGGGCAAGGGGCATCTGGTTCGCGAGATCGATGCGCTGGACGGTGTCATGGGGCGGGTAATCGACAGGTCCGGTATCCAGTTCCGTGTCCTGAACCGCAGCAAGGGCCCCGCCGTCTGGGGCCCTCGCGCCCAGGCCGACAGGGCGCTTTACCGCACGGCGATGCAGGCCCTGTTGGCGGACCAGGAAAACCTGGAAATTCGCGCGGTGGCGGTTGAGGATTTGTGGCTGGACGGTGAAGGCCGCGTCGCCGGCATCGTCACGGCGGAGGGCGAGCGCCTGGCGGCGCCTCGCGTTGTGCTGACCACCGGCACCTTTCTGCGCGGCCTTATTCATATGGGCGAGGACACGACCCCGGCCGGCCGCGTGGGCGACGAGGCATCCTACGGGCTGTCGGATACGCTGGAGCGGTTCGGGTTTGCGTTGGGGCGGCTGAAGACCGGCACGCCGCCGCGGCTGGACGGGCGGACCATCGATTGGGCCGGGCTGGACGTACAGGAAGGCGACGACCCGCCGGTGCCGTTCTCTACATTGACCAACCGCATAACCGTACCGCAGACCGTTTGCCATATCACCGGCACCACGGCGGCGACCCACGACATCATTCGCGCCAATCTGGGCCGCACGCCGGTCTATTCCGGACGAATCGAGGGGACGGGGCCGCGCTATTGCCCGTCGATCGAGGATAAGGTGGTCCGGTTTGCAGGCCGCGATCGCCATCAGATCTTCCTGGAGCCGGAGGGTCTGGAGGACCACACGGTCTATCCCAACGGTATCTCGACGGCGCTGCCGCGCGATGTGCAGGCGGAGATGCTGAGGACCATTCCGGGCCTGGAAAAGGCCGGGATCACCCAGCCGGGCTACGCCATCGAATATGATTATGTGGATCCGAGGGAGTTGCATGCGACGCTGGAAACCCGGCGTATTTCGGGACTCTATTTCGCGGGCCAGATCAACGGCACGACCGGCTATGAAGAGGCCGCCGCCCAGGGGCTGATGGCCGGCATCAACGCGGCATTGGCGGCCGGTGGAGGCGCGCCGTTTCTGCTGGATCGGGCGGACGCCTATATGGGCGTGCTGATCGACGATCTGGTGAACCACGGGGTCAACGAACCGTACCGGATGTTCACCTCTCGCGCCGAATACCGGCTGCGGCTGCGCTCGGACAATGCGGACCAGCGCCTGACAGGCCTGGGCGAGACGGTCGGCTGTATCGGGCCGGAGCGCCGCGCGGCCTGGGGCGCGAAGGCGGCGGCGCTGGGCGAGGCGCGGGCGCTGGTGCGCTCGCTGTCCGCCAGCCCCAACGCGCTGGCCAGGCAGGGCGTCGAGGTCAACCATGATGGCCGGGTGCGCAATGTGCATGAGTTGCTGGGGCGGCCCGGTCTGGACCTGGCGCGGCTGTCGGCGGTCTGGCCGGCGTTGCTGGCGATCCCCTCCGATATTGGCGGGCAGATCGAGACAGAGGGGCTCTACGCATCCTATCTGGAGCGCCAGGAACGGGATATCGACGCCTTCCGCCGCGACGAGCAGCTGACGCTGCCCAAGGGCCTCGATTACGAGACAATCGGCGGGCTGTCCAACGAGGCGCGCCAGAAGCTGACCAGCGCCCGGCCCGAGACGCTGGGCGCGGCCTCGCGCATTTCCGGCGTGACCCCGGCGGCCCTGATCGCCCTGCTGCGCCACGTAAAACGCGGCGAGGCGCGCGGGCGGTGAGGCGGAGCGACCTCATCCTTCATGCATACTGAAAACACATGTCGAACCCCATGACCAACCCCATGACCCCGAGCGAGTTCGCGGCCACCGCCAATGTTTCACGTGAAACACTGGCGCGGCTGGAGCTGTATGCGGCGATGCTGGAAAAATGGAATCTCAGTATTAATCTGGTCGGACGCGGGACCGTCGAGGATCTGTGGCGGCGGCACATGCTGGACTCGGCCCAACTGCTGCCGCTGATCCCCGCCGAAACCACGAGCCTGGTCGATTTCGGTAGCGGCGCGGGTTTCCCAGGACTCGTTCTTGCCATCTGCGGGGTAAAAAACACCCACCTGATCGAGTCGAATCGAAAAAAATGTGCCTTCCTTCGCGAGGTCGCGCGAGAGACTGGTGCACCGGTCACCATTCATAATGAACGGGTCGAGGAAATCGAGTCTTTTCAAGCCGATATCATCACTTCCAGGGCGCTCGCCCCGCTCCCAAAACTACTAGATATGGCGGGTCCTTTTATGACAAAACACAGCATATTGTTATTTTTGAAGGGCAAACATGCAGATTGGGAATTGACCGATGCGGCAAAAGAGTGGAAGATGCGGGTAGATCAAATTCCGAGTCACACCGATCCGGAAGGATTGATTCTACGTCTGGAGGCTATTTCCCGTGCTCTACACACCCCCGAAGAATCACGATAAGCGTCGGCCCCGCGTCCTCGCCCTGGCCAATCAGAAAGGCGGCGTCGGCAAAACCACGACGGCAATCAATCTTGGCACCGCGCTGGCCGCCACGCACAAATCCGTTCTGATTATCGACCTGGATCCGCAGGGGAACGCCAGCACCGGCCTGGGCCTGGAAGCGGATAATCGACCGATCACCACTTATGAAGTGTTGCTCGGCGAGGAAACGTTGAACGCCGCCGCGATGAAAACGGCCGTGCCCGGACTTTATGTCGTGCCCTCGACCCGCGAGCTTTCCGGCGCCGAGATCGAGATGATCGATATCGATCGCCGCGAGCACCGTTTGGCGGGCGCCGTCGATGCGCTGGAGGGCGATTGGGATTATATACTGATCGATTGCCCGCCCTCGCTGGGCCTTTTGACACTGAACGCGTTGGTCGCCGCGGACGCCATCTTCGTGCCCCTGCAGTGCGAGTTCTTTGCGCTGGAAGGGCTTAGCCACCTGTTGCACACCGTTGAGCGGGTGCGTCAGGCGCTTAACCCGCGGCTCGAAATACAGGGCGTCGTGCTGACCATGTTCGATAAACGGAATAATATCTGCGACATGGTTGAATCGGACGTGCGCAGCCATTTTGGCGACAAGGTCTACAAGACCGTGATCCCGCGCAACGTAAGAATTTCCGAGGCGCCGTCCTACGGTCAACCGGCATTGCTTTATGATCTGCGCTGCAAGGGAAGCCAGGCGTATGTTCACCTTGCCAGCGAAATGATCAGGCGCGAAGAACAAGGAGTGGCGGCATGATTGCAGCAGAAAAACCCGGCAAGCGGGGGCTCGGTCGCGGCCTGTCTGCCCTGCTTGGCGAGGAGTCTGTGGAAAAGGGTGGCGCCATGGCGCCACGCCCCGCCGAGCCGGGACCCATCAACAGCTTGCCGGTCGAGATTATGCGGCCAAGCCCCTATCAGCCACGCAGTCATTTTGACGACGAGGCCTTTGTGGCTCTCGTGGACTCGGTGAAGGACAAGGGTGTATTGCAGCCACTGCTCGTGCGCAAGGATCCGAAAGACGGTAACCGGTATGAGATTGTCGCCGGCGAGCGGCGCTGGCGAGCGGCGCAGCAGGCCCGCCTGCATGAGGTGCCGGTTGTTATCAAGGATCTCAGCGATCGCGAAACGCTGGAAGTTGCGCTGGTCGAAAACCTTCAGCGCGAGGACCTGACCCCCCTGGAAGAAGCCGTGGCCTATCGTCGGTTGATGGACGAATTTGGCCATACCCAGGAGATTCTGGCCAAGGCGGTGGGCAAGAGCCGCAGTCATGTCGCCAACATGATGCGCCTGCTGGGCCTGCCCAAGCCGGTGCAGCGGATGCTAGACGAAGGCCAGATTTCAGCGGGCCACGCGCGCAGCCTGATTAATGCGGAAAACCCGGAAGTGCTGGCGAAAGAAATACAGCGCCGCGGGCTGAATGTCCGCCAGACCGAGGATCTGACACGAAAGGCCGAGCCAGCCACGGGCAAGGTCAAAGGCGCCACGGCGCCAAAAGACCCGAACATTTCCGCGCTGGAACATGATCTGGCTGAGGCGACCGGACTGAAGGTGGGTGTCAGCACAAAGGCCAGCGGCGCGGGCACCCTGACGATCCAGTTCGATTCACCGGATCAGCTCGACGACGTGATTCGCCGTTTGAAGGGTGACGTGTAGCTGAATCTTAAAACTAAATACCAAATCAATATGCTAACCCCGAAACCTGAACTGGTTTCGGGGTTATTTTTTACCTGCCAGTGCCGTTACCTGCAGCAACGCCCGGCCACAAATCGATTCCATCGGCATGCCGGTTTGTTTGCATAGCCGCTCTGCTTCCATCACACCCTGCATGCCGCGGGCCAGTGCCGAACCGGACCAGCGCCGGGCCTGTCCGACAAACCGGTCGACATGCAGTACAAATATCGGTGGCTGCAGGCCCTGCGCCGCCCCGCGCCCGTCCCGGCCGGTGTCGAGGCCGGCCTTGATCCACTGCAGGCGCTGTAAATGCCAGTTCATGGCGCGCAGGATGGAAACCGGGTTTTGCCCCTCGGCCAGGCCCACGCTAAGGGCGCGGTCCAGCTCCGCGCGATCGCCGGCACCCGCGGCGATGACGATGCGATCCATGGACTGCAGGCCGTTATCGTCGATGCAGGCCTCGACATCCGCCTGTTCCAGGCGCGCATTGTCGCCGGCATAAAGGGCGAGTTTTTCCAGCTCGGACCGTGTCACGCCGCGGTCGGAACCCAGATTCGCCGACAACCAGGCGCGCGCATCGGGTGTGAGTGTTATGCCGTGCGGAGAGAGGATTTCGTCGAGCAGGCGGTCGAGTCGCGCCCCGTCATCGGCGTAGCAGGGAACCGCCATGGCGGTATCCGCGGCCTCGAACAGCTTGCGCAAGGGCGCGCGCGGATTGAGATCGCCGGCTTGCATGATGACCAGGGAATCCCCCGGGGGGTCTTCCAGAAGGGCGCGCACCGCCTTGGCCACCGCCTCGCCGGCGCCGGGTGTGGAGGGGCTGGCATCACGAACGCGCACGATGCGCCGGCCACCGGTCAGCGGAATGGCGGCCGCCTCGTCCAAAAGGCGCGCCGGATCGGCGGCAATCTCTGCTCCGGTCAGGTGGGCCACCAGGAAAGGGTCGTCCGGGTCGGCGGCCGCGCCTTTGGCCAACAGGGTCGCGCGTTCACGCGCAAGCCCGTCGTCGGGGCCAAAGACAAGAATCGCCTGGATGGCCGGATCCGGCTTGCGAAGGAAACCCTCGATCTGGTTGAATTTCAGCTTCATCCTTCCGCTTCCGCCTCGACGGTCCGGCGCTGGAAATACAGTGCCAGCAGGGAGCGAATTTCCTCGCTGACCTCGCGGGCCGCGCGATCGATGGCGTCCAGTTCGGCGCTGCGGGTCGAGATAGCCG
>JADFVY010000092.1 GCA_015222795.1 Pseudomonadota bacterium
AGCCCGACCATGCGGCCGGTCTGGCGCGCATAGTTGCCGGTGGCGCTGACCACATGCTCGCAGCGGATGTCGCCCTTTTCGGTCTTCACCAGCCATTCGCCGCCGGTGGTGCGCTCGATTGCGATTACCGGCGTCTGCTGGTGGATCGTCGCGCCCATGTCGCGCGCGCCCTTGGCCATCGCCATGGTGACGTCCGCCGACTGGATATAGCCGTCTTCCGTGTGCAGGATGCCGCCGACCAGCCCTTCCACGTTCGAAAACGGCACCATCTCCTTGATCTCTTCCGGTGTCTTGAACTCGACATGCACGCCGATGGTCGCCGCGGTGCCGGCATAATGACGGTATTCGTCCATGCGGTCCCGGTTGGTCGCCAGGCGCAGATTGCCGACCTTGGCGAGGCCGACCGACTGGCCGGTCTCCTCTTCCAGCCCGCCATACAGCTTCACCGAATATTTGTGCAGTTGGCCAACGGAATAGGACATGTTGAACAGCGGCAGCAGCCCCGCCGCATGCCAGGTCGACCCGGCGGTAAGCTCGGTGCGCTCCAGCAGCACGCAATCCGTCCAGCCCTTCTTCGCCAGGTGATAAAGCATGGAAGCGCCGACAACGCCGCCCCCGATCACCACAACGCGCGCCGTATCCTTCATGGCCTATGCCTCCCGATGCATGAACACGCGCCCGGCGCCCCGGATCGGGGAGCCGTGCGCAGTCCGAAAATCCGAAGGTAATCCACACCACCGGCGCGGATTTGCGGCTAACGGTGGTGCGACGCGTGCTGTCGGGATTGCGGCGTGAGGGTGAGCGTCACTACTTATGCCAGGATGGTGTTGGCATTTACTACCTGACAGCTCATCTAGGTGGGAGAAATAAATTACAAACGACGATCCCAAATAATGAACAACTGCTTGCACGCCAATACGCGAATCGACTGGCTGGTATCTGCCCCCCCTTTCACCCGTGCGGTGGGGTGGCCCGGCACGCGGGATCGTGGTAATAGGGGAGCCATAATCGTTTGAACGCCGATGAACGGCGTCGGGGTATCTGGCGGGCCATGCGGGGGAAACCGCGCGAGGTGGCCCATGGCGACAATGGTCTGGAAGGACGAGTACAGCGTCGGCAACGATCTGCTGGACGAACAGCACAAGCAGTTGATCGAAACGGTCAACGAGCTCAAGGGCGGCGCCGCCCTGGGCGAGGTTCTGGCGGCGTTGCGCCATTACGGCGACGTGCATTTCCGCACCGAGGAGGGCATGCTGGAAGCCTCGGATTATCCAGATCTCGAGCGGCACCGCGGCTATCACGAGGCCTTCCGGACCTGGCTGGAAGACACCGAGGAGAAACACCGGTCCGGCAGCGAATCCGCCGAGTCGCGGCGGGATATTTACAACTACCTCTGCGTCTGGCTGGCCAATCACTTTCTGGTCTATGACAAGGCCTTCGAGACCTGGCTGAAATGACGCAGGCCTGGAGCGATTGTTCGCCGGCGGCGACTGACCAGCCCCCTGCCGGAATCACGGCTAATACCAGTGCTTGTTGATAAAGACCCACGCCGCAACGAAACCTCGTCACCAGACCCAACCCAGATAGCGCGTCCCGATCTGCACCATGCCGATTCCGGCGGCGGCGAGCAGCAGTATGACGAGTTGGCGGCGCCCGTGGCGGCGGGCCTCGCGATATCGCTCGGTGAACTCCGGGTCTTGGGCAAGCGCGTGACGGCGCAGATATTCGATGCCGCCGAACGGGAGAAACCGCACGGACGGGGGCATGCCGGACCAGGCTTGCGCGCGATGTTCCCGCAGCCAGCGGACAAGCTCGCGAAGGCGGCGCGTCCGGTCGATCGACAGCCACCAGGCATAGAGCGCCGCCGCAATGGCGAGCAGGGTAAAGATCATCACGCCGGGGCTGGTCGATGAGGCGGCGTCGGCTGACATACGGTCCTCTGCTGCAATTTTCCCAAATCTGCGGCTTGGCGGCCCGCAATTCAACTCAAATGTCGGTGACGCCAACGCCCGCATACACCCCTGCTGAAACCCGCGGAAAACGTCTTTGTAGGGGGTCGAGTTGCGAATCGGAGGTTCCGGAGCCGTATTTGGGTCTTTCCCCGATACCGCACCCCTTGCCTCCCAGGCCTGGTTTGCGGTTTAATGGCCGTCCGTAATCATGGCCGGGCAGGCTGAGGGGATGGATCCATGAACGACGCGATGCCAGTCGTGGAAATGATAAAGACGCTGAGTTACGACCATGATCGGCTGCGCGAGGTCGGCGCGCGGATCATCGGGGCGATCGAATGCTGCAACGTGGAGGTCGCGTGCGGCGACCTGCTGGAATTCCAGCTTATCCAGGACAGCCATTTCTGGTTCCAGGATCGCCTGATGGAAGCGGCGGCCTACCCTGGCATGGAAGACCATGTACGCTGCCACAAGCGGTTGCACACGATCCTTATCGCGATCAACGGTGTACTCTGTTCGGGCCGATACAGCGCGCTTACAACCGATCTCGCCGCCTTTATCGAACAATCGCTGGCACATATCAAGGAAATGGACCATCCCTTCCACGATTTCCTTATCGAGGAAAAATCCGGCTGATTTCAGCCCTTTGCGCTACTGTGCTCGCACCCGATCCCGCAACGTGCTATGCTTTGCGGTGCCGGTTTCGCCTTTGCGGAACCAGGCGCCGTTGGACTTGAACAAGGAATATCTCATGGCTGGGCCCGACCGGCGCAAGATACGCGAATGGATGATCGCCGAATGCCTGCGGCGGCGCGGCGCCGGGGTGGACGACGAGACGCTGTTCGCCTGGATGATGGGCGAAGGCTATGACGAGATGGAATCGCTTTCCATGCTGGCCGAGGCGCTGGGATGGACCGGCGCCGGCCTACGCGGCCAACCTTTCTGGCCGCGCCTCAGCCCCGAACAGAAAGTCGGCCTGATCCGGGCCAGCCGGGGCGGCGGTTCGTTCAGGACGGCCTCGGGTGTGCGGGTCGTCAAGCGGACCGCGACCGGAAAAGGAAACCTCGGCCGCCGCACCGACGGTGACAAAGACAGTTGAGACCGGCGCGAATTTAGCGTTCACCACACCAGCCCTGAAATAGCCCGGTTTCCGGACCCTGCTTTCCGCAAAACCGCCCAATTTCCGTTTTATCCATACCGAACTCGCGAAAATTGCATCGCGGGGAAGCGCCATCATCTTTCCCAACCGTCAATTGTGGGTGCTTTGTTAACCATCCGGCAATATTGCGGCGATAGACTGCCTGTATAGGAGACCCCCGGGAATCAGGAACCCATGGCAGACCCGAATACTCAGATCGACTGGTGGATTGCCCAGGCATGGCAGGAAGCGCAGGGTGGAGCGGATAGCGACGCGCTGGTTGCCTGGCTGCATGAAAACGGGCTGACCGCCATTTCGTCCTACACGATCCTGCAGGCCGCGCTGAGTTGCCAGCCGGACGAGGCCAAGGCATTGGTTTTCGGCCACCCGGTCTGGGCCGGCGAGGATCCGGACTCCGATACCGCCAACCTCGACTATACCTCTGACACGCTGGAGCCCGAGCCCGAGCCCGACCCGACCTTCGAACTGGACGATTGGGCCGAACAGGTCGAAGAGGACGCGCCGGTATATGGCGAGGAAGGTTATCAAGCGGATCCCGAGGCTGGCGCGGCGCCGCCCGGCCTACCGGCCTCGGCGGACCCGGAAGAGGGCGTGCTGCCGGAGCCGGAGCCGGCCTTTGAGCAGACAGACGGCCTCAATCAGGCCGATGGATTCGACCAGGTGGGCGGCTTCGATGCGGAGCTCGCGCGGCCCATCGAACTGGCTACCCAGCCATTGACGGCGCCGGAGATCGAGCCAGCGCCGATGGACGCCATACCACTGGCAGCCGAAGCCGCGCCTGAGCCGGAGCCCATCTTTGAAC
>JADFVY010000585.1 GCA_015222795.1 Pseudomonadota bacterium
GCCAAGAGCCCGCTGGTCGGCAAGACGTTGAGCGAGGCCGACGACCTGGCCGAGGAACATGACGCCATCCTGCTGGGCCTGATTCGCGGCGACCGCCGCATCGAGCATGGCCACCGCAAGGAGGTGGTTCAGGAAGGCGACGTGCTGGTGCTGGAAACCGGGCCGGACGCGTTGTCGGCGGTGCATACGGCGCTGAAACTGCATCCCGCCGATCTGGTCAAGAAGCGCCAGAAGGAAGCCGCCCTGCCCAAGACGGAAAGCGGCGAGATATCGCTGACCGAGGCGGTGGTGCTGCCGAAGTCGGAAATCATCGGCCGCACCCTGGAAATGCTGCGGCTGCGTCGCCGGCACGGCGTCAATCTGCTGGCGGTGTCGCGCCAGGGCCAGCCCTTCCGCGGCCGGCTGCGCGAGTTCAAGTTCCGCGCCGGCGACGTGCTGCTGCTGGAAGGCGATCCGGAGCGCGTGCCATCGGTGATCGGCTCAATCGGCTGCCTGCCACTGGCCGAACGCGGCCTGCAGATCCAGCGCCAACGCCAGGGGCTTCTGGCGATCGGCATTTTCGTGGCCGCCGTGGCCGCCGCCAGCGTCGGCATCGTCAGCCTGCCCGCCGCCTTCGCCGCCGCCGTGGCGCTGATGGTGGTAAT
This sequence comes from Pseudomonadota bacterium, assembly GCA_015222795.1. Taxonomy (GTDB): domain Bacteria; phylum Pseudomonadota; class Alphaproteobacteria; order UBA8366; family JADFVY01; genus JADFVY01. The sequence continues at coordinate 645 of JADFVY010000585.1, forward strand.
CAACATCATGCCGGTGCGCGAAATCTATGACGCGGTGGATTGGCCGGTGATCGTTCTGTTGGGCGCGATGATCCCGGTCGGCGGCGCGCTGGAGGCCAGTGGCGCCACCGCCATGGTCGCCAACGGGCTGGTCGATATCTCGACCGGACTGCCGGCCTGGGCGATCCTGACCATGGTGCTGGTCGTCACCATGACCCTGTCGGACATCATGAACAACGCGGCGACCGCCGTGGTGATGGCGCCGATCTCCGTCGGCATCGCCACGCAACTGTCGGTCAACCCCGACAGCTTCCTGATGGCCGTCGCCATAGGCGCCTCATGCGCCTTCCTGACCCCCATCGGACACCAGAACAACACCCTGATCCTGGGCCCCGGCGGATACAAATTCGGCGACTACTGGCGCATGGGCCTGCCACTGGAAATCATCGTCATCGCCGTGTCCGTCCCGATGCTGCTGTGGGTCTGGCCGCTGTAGGGCCGGATTACACAAGCTAGTGGTCTCCACGCCAGCATTGAGAATATGAAATATTCATAGCCGCAAACTTCCAGAATCCTGTTTCCGAGTGCAATAAATCCAAAACTTAAAAATTATGACCCGAACTATTTGCCCTCTTCCTTGAAATTTCAATTCACGGATTATTCGGTTAGAAGTTAGTTTTTATTTATAATTTCACGTTTGGATGGGCACTCCCATGCGGGTCCGCCCGCGTCGGGTGGACCTTCAGCTTCCAGGCAGAGCCTCAAAGACCATTGATTTTTCGGTAATATCCGCTATATAGGCCCCATACGTGTTACATTTGTTTGGTGTTACCTGAACAGCCGGTACGCCGATTAGCTTAGATATCCCCTAACAATGTGAGCGTTATACCGACCGCCCCGTCACATGCTGTGAGGAGCGGAATCAATACTCCTGTTAGAGGTAATTACTATGGCTACTGGTACTGTTAAATGGTTCAACGCCGCCAAGGGTTTCGGATTCATCCAGCCGGAAGACGGCTCGAATGATGCGTTCGTTCACATTTCGGCCGTCGAGCGCGCCGGACTGAGCACGCTTGACGAAGGGCAGAAGGTCTCCTACGAGCTTCAGCCTGGGCAGAACGGCAAATCTTCCGCCGAAAACCTGTCCATCGTAGACTAAACTACGCCTGGGCGCCGCCCCCAACATTTGGGGGCGGCTGCCGCGTGCCGTGTACGAACCGGCCCGCAATGATGTTTGACGAACCGAAGTGAGCCGGCCCACTCCGAGGCTGTCTCCGCGGCAACAATAATAACGGCGAGCAACAACGCAAACGGCGCAATACGCCGTGCCGCCGCCGGCCTTGCGCGCCAGTTCGCACAAAGGTCCGCCCGCGCTCCGGGAAGAAACATTCGACCCGTGACGCCACGAACTAAGGCAGAGGACTACATATATGCAAAAATCAGTAAGATCGAAGGCCGAGGAAAAGTTTGCCGCTATCCAGAAAAAGGATGCGCAGGCCCTGTCGGACAGGGAAAAGGCGCGGGAAGAGGAAGCAAAACACGTAGGCAAGCTGCGGGCGCTTCGACTGGCCAAGCAGGCAGCTGACAAGGAAGCCGTCGAGCTTGCCGAAGCGGCCAAGGCCAAAGCAGCCAAAGCCAAAGCCACCAAAGCCGCCAAAGCCGCCAAGGCCAAAGCCAAAAAAGCAACGCCGGCGACCTCGACTGACTGACTTGATTTACCACGGTCGCATTGACCGCTGGAAAATATTAGCTTTACTGATAGGTAGTTCCGTTACCCGGCCCTGATTTCACAGAGGCCGGTTTTCTTTTTTGCTTCTCCTTGCCTGTTTCGTCCCGTAGAGGAAACGGATGCCACACAATGACAAAACACAGAGACAGGTTGCCCTGATCTGTGATTTCACCGGCGGGGCGGTGAGGCACCGATTCCAGTTCGGAGGTGGGCGCGGCCAGGCTCTGCCCAGGGCGGTCGGGATGAAGGGCGGTAAAACACCGATGGTGGTGGATGCGACGGCCGGCCTCGGCCGGGATGCATTCCTGCTGGCTTCGCTGGGCGCGACGGTAATTCTGATAGAGCGTTCGCCTGAAATGCACGGGTTGTTGGAAGAAGGGATGGCCCGCGCCCAAGACGCCGGCGGCGAGGTGGCGGAAGTGATCAAGCGCATGACCCTGCTCCATGGTGACGCCAGAAATCTGCTGCCAACCCTTTCGCCCGAAGTGGTGCTGGTCGATCCAATGCATCCACCGCAAAAAAAATCCGCCCTCGTGAAGAATGAAATGCGACTGATCCGCAATATCGTGGGCATGGACGAGGATTCTGGTGACCTGATGAAGGTTGCCCTGGCCACGGCCCGCAAGCGGGTCGTGCTGAAATGGCCCCAACGAGCAGACCCCATGGAAGGCATCGCCCCCCCATCCCACCGGATCACCGGCAAAACAACCCGGTATGATGTGTTTATGGTGGGCTGACAGACGAACGCATCAGAAGGAGCCAAATTATGAGCGAAAGGTCGAAAACGATGCGTGGTGTATGGCTCACCGGGCATGGCAACCTCGACAAGCTTGAACTGCGCGGCGACATCCCGGTTCCGCGACCAGGCCCGCGCGAGGTGCTCGTTCGCGTGGCTGCGGCGGGCGTCAACAATACGGATATAAACACCCGGACAGGCTGGTATTCGAAGGGGGACGGCGCAAGCGAGGACGCGAGCTGGGCCGGCACGCCCCTTGAATTTCCGCGCATTCAGGGCGCCGATGTCTGCGGGCGGATCGTTGCGGTCGGGGAAGAGGTCGGCGCCGACCGGATCGGCGACCGCGTCTTGATTGAGCCATGCCTCAGGGAAGCCAACGGGCAAGAGCTGGAGCGCCCCTGGTATTTAGGCTCGGAATGCGACGGAGGGTTTGCCGAATATCTCGTGGTTGCGTCGCGGCACGCCCACGGGATAGAGAGCGCGCTGAGCGACACCGAACTGGCCTCGTTTCCATGCTCCTATTCCACGGCGGAAAACCTCCTGACACGGTCGAAAACAAGATCGGGCGACCGGGTTCTTGTCACCGGGGCATCGGGCGGCGTCGGATCCGCGGCAATTCAGTTGGCAAAAGCGCGCGGGGCAACAGTTGTCGCCGTGACCAGCCCCGCGAAGTCGGAGGCCCTGTGCCGCCTCGGCGCCGAACGGACACTCGCGAGAGAGGACAGCGTCGTCGAAAAGCTTGGGCGGGACAGCATCGATGTCGTGGTCGACCTGGTCGCGGGACCGCAATGGCCGGCACTCCTCGACGTGCTCCGCCCGGGCGGCCGCTACGCCGTGGCGGGCGCGATCGGCGGGCCTATCGTCGAGCTGGATGTACGAACTCTCTATCTGAAGGATCTGAGCCTGTTCGGCTGCACGGTTCTCGAGCCCGAGGTATTCCCCAACCTGATCGGACATATCGAGAGCGGGCGCATATCCCCCCTCGTTGCCGAAACTTTCCCGCTCAACCAAATCGCCGACGCACAGACCGCTTTCATATCCAAGAAGCATATTGGAAAAATCGTACTCACAATTAGCGAGAGGTAACCCCACCATGACGCGCTGGCACTTCCATTCGCGCGGCGGCCGTGGCAGGATTTGCGTCCACTGGAGGCCGCAATGAGCGAAGCCATCGAATTCGACGAGAAGGAAGCCGCCGAGACCGAGC
>JADFVY010000586.1 GCA_015222795.1 Pseudomonadota bacterium
AAGTCGTCCGCGCCGAGGAAGAAGCGGCGCGCGCCTTTGGCGCCGGACCGGGCGCGGTGCGCTTCATCAGCGGCACCTGGTCCCCGCATGTGGAACTGGAGCGCAGGCTGGCCGCTTTCCATGGCCGCGAGGCTGCGATGATCTTCAGCTCCGCCTATGCCACGATGATGGGCATCCTGCCGCCGCTGATTACGGACGAGACCGCGGTGATCAGCGACGAGTTGAATCACAACTGCATCATCAATGCGGTCCGGCTTGCCCGTCCAAAGGAAAAATATGTTTATAGCCATCTGGGCATGGCGGAGCTTGAAAACTGCCTCGCCACGGCGGCGAAGAATTGCCGGCGGGCAATTGTCGTCACCGACGGCATTTTCAGCATGCGTGGCGACAATGCACCGCTCGGTGAGATCAGGACGCTCGCCCGCCGGTTCGATGATGCGTTCGAGGAAGGCGTCCTTGCGATTGCTGACGATTCGCACGGCGTCGGCGCAATCGGCGAGACCGGGCGCGGCACCGAGGAGTATGACGGCGCCAAACCGGTCGACTTGCTGGTCGCGACGCTCGGCAAGGCGCTCGGCGTCAATGGCGGATATGTGGTGGGCAGCCGGACCATCCTCGATTACCTGCGGGAAAAGGCGCCCTTCTATATTTACTCGAATCCGATCACGCCGAGCGAGGCCGCAGCGGCCGCGAAGGCCCTGGACATCCTCGATAGCCCGGAGGGAGCCACGCTGCTTCGGCATTTGCGCGAGATGACGGCGCGGTTCGAAGCCGGGCTCGGCAAGCTCGGTCTGGAGACGATCCCGGGCGAACACCCGGTCGTGCCCCTGATGGTGCGGAATACGCAGCGCACCGCCGCCCTGGTGAGGTATCTGCGGGCGCACGGCGTGCTGGCGACCGCTATCACCTATCCGGTGGTGCCGCGCGGCGAAGAGGAGATTCGCTTCCAGATCTCGGCCAATCATACCGCGGCGGATATCGACGAGGTTCTCGATGTTCTGGCCGGCGCTCCGAAGGCCGGTTGATCCTGTGCGGCTCTGCCCTTCGGAGTCGTGCAGATGAGTAGGATTGCCGAGGAGGCGCGCGACGACCCCGAATTGCTCCGTGCCGCCCCCCACAAGACACCGGTAAGGCGGTTGGACGAGGTGAGGGCCGCGCGGCAGCTCGTGCTGAGCGACAACTCAGCCTGACAGACATTTGAAACCAGAGGCTCTAAATTGCTGACCCTGTTTCTTTGCGGCGACGTCATGACCGGCCGGGGAATCGATCAGGTGCTACCCCACCCGAACCTGCCGCACCTGATGGAGCCCTATGTGACATCCGCGCTGCAATATGTAGAGCTTGCCGAGCAGGCGAACGGCCCGATTCGAAAGCCGGTGGATTTCCCCTACATCTGGGGCGAGGCTCTGGCGGAACTGGACCGCGTGCGACCCGATCTGCGGATCGTCAACCTGGAAACCGCCGTCACCACAAGCGAGGACTGTCAGCCCAAGGGCATCAATTACCGGATGCACCCGGCGAACATTCCCTGCATCACCGCGGCGGGGTTCAATTGCTGCCTGTTGGGAAACAACCACGTGCTGGACTGGGGCCATGCGGGCCTGCTCGAAACGCTGGCATCGCTGGAGACGGCGGGCATCAAGACGGCGGGCGCCGGCCGGGATCTGAAGCAGGCGGAAGCGCCGGCTATCCTCGAGGTTCCCGGCAAGGGCAGGGCAATCGTCTTCTCCTTCGGCGATGTAAGCAGTGGAGTCCCTCGAAACTGGGCGACATCCGCTGACAGGCCGGGGGTCAATCTGCTCCCCGACCTCTCGGAAAGGACCGCGGCCCGTATCGCCGGGCAGGTAAAGGGGGTGAAACGACCGGGGACCGTGGTCGTCGCTTCCATCCACTGGGGCGGGAACTGGGGCTATGAGGTGCCCCCGCAGCAACGGGCCTTCGCCCATGCGCTGATCGACCTGGCGGGCGTCGACATCGTCCACGGCCATTCTTCGCACCATCCGAAGGGGATCGAAATCTACAAGGAAAAGCCGATCCTCTATGGCTGCGGCGATTTCCTGAACGATTACGAAGGCATCGA
>JADFVY010000587.1 GCA_015222795.1 Pseudomonadota bacterium
CGGGTGTTCTTGCCGCCGCTCAACGGGATCGGGTTGAAGCTGGCCCCGGTATGGCGGCCCAGCGCCAGGATGCCAAGCGTCGCAGGATGCGCCAGGCGGCTGACACCGACATTGAGCGTGCGCTTCTTGCCCTCGGCGACGATGTCGTCGATGGTCTGCAGCGGCCCGTCGCGCTTGACGAACACGATGCCCGGATCCTGGTCGACCCGCGCGATATACATGAAATCGTTGAGATCGAAGGTCGGCGGCTGGACGACCCAATTCAGCACTTCCGGCCCCATATTGCCGAAGATCAGCTCATGGCAGTCGGGTTTGGCCAGCCCCATGTATTTTTCATATCCGACTCGGCCCGCGGCGCCGGGATAGAAGGACGCCTCGAATTCGGCTTTCAGGTGTTTCTTCCAGACACCGGTGAAGGCGCGCTGGTTACGGTCCGCGCCGCCGCCTTCGCGGGTCGGTACGTAAATCTGCATGTTGCGTTCTGGAAACCCGGCCCCGAAGGCCGATCCAAGCGGCAAGGCCGCCGCGGCGCCTGCCGCCACGGTACCCTTCAGAAAAGCGCGACGGTCCGTCGGCCAGTATAGTTTAGTCATAGGTTCCTCCCGGTTTATTTCGGCATTCCGTATCAGCTTACTGATATTTCGGAACACCCCATTTTCGAGACACAGTATCACGCCAGCCGCGCCGAAATGTCAACACAACCATTTGCAACCAAAGAGGAAATTGGTGACGAGCCCTGATATCAGACGTCGCCGTCCGGCGAAAAAACATAACCGGCGCCGCGCACGGTTTTCAGAATTTTCGGTTCGGACGGATTTTTCTCGATCTTGCGGCGCAGGCGCGCGATGCGGATGTCGATGCTGCGGTCGAAGGGCTCCCACCCGCGATTATGCGCCAATTCCAGCAACTGGTCGCGGCTCTGTACCCGGTTGGGACGTTCGGCGAAGGCGCGCATCAGGTCGAATTCCATGGCGGTGATCGCGACTTCCTCGCCTCTCTCGTCGATCAGCCGATGCGCCGCCATATCGAGCGTGCATTTCCCGAACTGGATGTTATCGCGGAGCTCTTTCGCCGGTTCCGCCCCGGCCACGATCTTGCCGTCGGCGCGCCGCAGCACGGCCTTTACACGGGCCAGCAGTTCGCGCAAATCGACCGGCTTGGCGAGATAGTCGTCGGCCCCGACCTCCAGCCCGATAATGCGGTCTATTATATCGCCGGCCCCGGTCAGCATGATAATGCCGACATCGTGTTTTTCACGCAGAAATCTGGCGAGGGACAGCCCGTCCTCGCCCGGCATGGTGATATCCAGTATCACCAGATCGACGCGCCCGTCGGCGACGATCGCCCGCAGTGCCTCGCCGCCATCGGCGGCGGTTACCTGGAATCCCTGCATTTCCAGATATTCCTGCAACATTTCGCGAATGTCCGGTTCGTCGTCAACGACGACCAGGTGAACCTCCTTGCTCATATCCCCTTGCTTTCCCCGCCAAAACAGATGTCACCGCAGTCCGCGCGCGTTTGGTACTATTATTCTCTTTATCAGAATTCAACCGGTTTCGAAACGGACAGTGCGATTGTCAGGCTTCTTCCAGCAGGCGCAGCACCAGTCCCCTGACTTCCTTGGGATTGATCGGTTTCTCGATATAGGGCCGGTCGGTGGATTCCAGGAAGCGGCGCGCCTTGGGGCTCATCGTGTCGCCGGTAACGAAGGCCAGGCGGTCGGCGAGTTCAGGCTTGCGTTCCCTGAGGATGCCATAGAGTGCGGGGCCGTCCAGATGGGGCATGCGGACGTCGCTGAGCACGACATCGAAATCCTCGCGTTCGATCAAACGCAGCGCGTCGGCGCCGGACCCCGCGGCCATCACCTCGTAACCCGCGAGTTCCAGAATTTCGGCCAGCAAGTCGGCTACATCCTCTTCGTCGTCGATGACCAGAACGCGCAACGGGTGGTCGATATTCCGGGCCTCCTCCACTTCCTCCGGCGCCCGCGAGGTCAGTGTCGATGCCGGCAGGCGGATGACGAACCGCGCGCCGTAACCCTCGCGGCTGTCCAGCTTGATCTTGCCGCCATGCACCTCGACGATCCGGTTACACAGGGCGAGCCCGATGCCGGTGCCGCTTCCCACGCCCTTGGTCGTGAACAGCGGCTCGAAAATGCGCGCCTTCAGATCCGCCGGTATGCCGGGGCCATTGTCGCGGATGGTGATGTTGACCCTCCCGTCCGGCTTGTCGAATTCGGTGGAAATCTCAACCCGCCGCCGGCTGCTGACCTCCTCCAGCGCCTGCTGTGCGTTGACCAGCAGGTTGGTCACGACCTGGCCCAGCTGCGAGGCGTCGCCCAGAACCGGTGGCAGGTCCGGCGCCAGTTTCAAAAGGATATCGATATCCGCCGAGCGCAGGGAATACCCCGTCACCTCCATCGCCGATTCAACCACCTCGTTGATATCGACCGGCAGAGACTCGGCAGGCTGCTGGCGGGCCATCGCCAGGAAGGTTTTGACGATCCGCGCGCAGCGGTCGGCGGCCTCGCTGATCTTGCGCGCGCGCTCGACATTCTTGGGCTGAGTCGCCGTTTCCTTCAGCATCAACGCCTGGCCGACGACCACGGACAGCGGGTTGTTCAACTCATGCGCCACGCCGGCCAGCACCTCGCCCAGCGAGCTTAACTTTTCGCGCTGATGCAGGGTCTCGCGCTGACTCGCCATCTCTTCCTCGACCGCAAGCTGGTCGGTCATGTCCTGGGTTACCGATACCAGCACATCCTGACCGCGATATTCCACCGCGCGCGCCGATATGGAGGCCCAGAATTCAGAGCCGTCGGCGCGCTTCATCCGCGTTTCGAATCCCTCGATCCGACCCGATTTTTTCAATTCCGCAACGAAGCGATCGCGGTCCCCCGCATCCGCATAGAGGTCGAATGCCTTCATGTTTTCCGGGACACTCTCCATTCCGAAAATTTCCAACTGCGCCGGGCTGCAATAAATAATGTGGCCATCGTCACGCCCCACCATGGTGATCGGCGCCGGGCTGGCCTCCAGAACCCGCCGGACCATTTCCTCGTTTTCGCGGCGTTCGGTCAGGTCGAAAATCGCGGTGACGGCGGCGGTCTCCCCGTGATAATCGATCAGCCGGATCGAAATCTCGCCCCAGAATACCGTGCCGTCGGTCTTGCGGAACTGCATTTCGTAGCCATCAATATCGCCTTCGCGCAGAGCCTTGCGCGCAAGCGCTTTTTGTTCCGCGGGGTCGGCCGCGAAATCGCGCACATGGCTGCCGCGCTCTTCGGGTAGCACGCCGAACAATTCGCACATGGCGGGGCTTTCATAGATAACCGCCGCGTCCTCCATGCGAACCATGCTGACCGGAACCGGGCTGTTTTCAACCACATGGCGGGTCAATTCCTCGCTTTTGCGCTGTTCCAGTTCGGCGGTTTTAAGCGCCGTGACATCGGTCAGGACCGTCACGAATCCGCCGTCCGACGTTGGCGTGCAACTGAGCAGCGCCCAATCGCCATCGTCCCATTGCAGCTCCAGCGGGGCCGGCGTGCCGTTGGCCATCCAGTCCTCGATATCACCGATACCGACCGTGCCGTCCGTGGCCGAGCCCTCCTCGAAGCTTTCCACCTTGCTCATCAATTCGGCGAATACGTCCGACTTGTCGCGACCCGTTATATTGTCCGCCTTGGCGCCGAAGGGGCGTGCGAAGGCGTCATTGCAGTGGATGATTGTGCCGTCTGCGCCGGTTACGGCCAGGCCGCTGGGCAATATTTTCAGGGCGTTGTCGAGGACATTGGACAATTGTTTTCGTTCGGCCCGGTCTTTCCGCTGCTTGGTCATGTCGCGGATTTCACCGATAAATATGCCGTGGCTGCCCAGATCCGCGTGGCCGATCGTCAGTTCGGCCGGGAAGGTAGAGCCATCGGCGCGCATGGCCTCCACCTGCATCCGCCGGTTCGCTATTGCTGATTTGCCGGTCTTCAGCAGCTTGGCGATGCCGGCCTCATGCCGCTCGCGATACGCCTCGGGGATGATAAGCTCGCTGAGACTGCGCCCGACGGTCTCCTTGCGGCTATAGCCGAACATTGCCTCGGCGGCGGGGTTGAATTCGATAACCATGCCGTATTCATCGGCGCTGACGATGGCGTCCATTGCGGTGCGGATGATGGCGTCGTTGACGCCCTCGGCATGGCGCAGCTTTTCCGCGGCTTCGCGCTCGGCCGAGATATCGATCATGCAGCCGACGAATTCCGTGGCGGCTTTCTTGTCCTCGCCGACCAGACGCAACTCGTCGCGGAACCAGCGGTATTCGCCGTCGGCGCTGGCGAAGCGGTATTCATGGGTAATCGCTCCGTCGCGCTTCAACCGCCGCAGCGCCAGATGGTATTCGGGCAAATCCTCGGGATGGATGAATTCGCGGCCATACCTGGCTCTTTCCAGGAATTCGGACACCTTGTGGCCGGTGATCGTCTCGACATTGCCGCTGATGAAACGCACCGGCTGCTTGCCGCCAAGTTCGGCGACATAGAAGATCGCCGGCGAGTGCGACACCGCAAAATCCAGCAGCGCCCGTTGCGCCTCGTCGGCGGCGAGATCTGCCAGTTCCATGTTGCTTACATTCCTGCTCATTGCCGGTCCCGCACTACGGGGCAACGCCCGAATGGATGCCGCTTACCCGTCCAAAACATGGCCACCCGCGCCCACGCCGGAATCTAGGGCAATATCCGATCAAACTGAACCGGGCCGGTTCCGTTTGATCGGATATTGCCCTAGCCATGGCAGGCATGATGCCAGCGCAGTATTTCAATAACGCGTCGTATGACGAGCGAAATGTTTCAGTTGTGTTTCAGCGGTCGGGCGGCCAACAATGAATCCGCTGGGAATTCCCGCTCTCCTGCCCTATATCACCCGCCATGCAGAACACATCCCCCAAAGTCGGCATCGTCAGCCTGGGCTGCGCCAAGGCGCTGGTCGATTCCGAACGCATCGTAACGCGCCTCACCGCCGAGGGTTACGAGATCACCGGCTCCTACGAGGGCGCCGACGTCGTCATCGTCAACACCTGCGGCTTTCTCGACAGCGCCCGGGCCGAGAGCCTGGAGGCCATCGGCGAGGCCATGGCGCGCAACGGCCGCGTCGTGGTCACCGGCTGCATGGGGGTGGACGAGAGCGGCATCCGCGATGCCCACCCCAACGTGCTGGCGGTCACCGGGCCGCATCAGTACGAGGCCGTGGTCAATGCGGTGCATGAGGCCGTGCCGCCGGCCCACGACCCGTTCCTCGACCTGGTGCCGCCGGAAGGGCTGCATCTGACGCCGCGCCACTACGCCTTCCTGAAGATTTCCGAGGGCTGCAACAACAAATGCAGCTTCTGCATCATCCCGGCGCTGCGCGGCAAGCTGGACAGCCGCCCGGCGGCCGACGTGCTGGGCGAGGCCGAACGGTTGGTCGCCGCCGGAGTCAAGGAACTGCTGGTCATCAGCCAGGACACCAGCGCCTACGGGCTGGACCTGAAATACGCGCAGAGCGAATGGCGCGGCCAACCGGTCGCCGCGCGCTTTTACGACCTCGCCGCCGCCCTGGGCGAACTCGGCGCCTGGGTCCGGATGCATTACGTCTATCCCTATCCGCATGTGGACGATGTCATCCCCCTGATGGCCGAGGGCAAGATCCTGCCCTATCTCGACATTCCTTTCCAGCATGCGCATCCGGACGTGCTCAAAGCCATGAAGCGCCCGGCCGACCAGACGAAGCTGCTGGAACGTATCGCGGGCTGGCGCAAGGTCTGCCCGGACCTGGCCATCCGCTCGACCTTCATCGTCGGCTTCCCCGGCGAGACCGAGGAGCAGTTCGAATATCTGCTGGACTGGATGGAAGAGGCGCAAATCGACCGCGCCGGTGCCTTCAAATACGAAAACGTCAAGGGCGCGCCCTCCCGGGACCTGCCTGGCCAGGTCGACGAGGAGATCAAGGAACAGCGCTGGCAGCGCCTGATGGAAACCCAGATGGCGATCAGCCAGAGCCGCCTGGCGAGCAAAGTCGGCCGCATGATCGAGGTCATCGTCGACGAGGTGGACGACGAAGGCGCGGTAGCCCGCAGCAAGTGGGACGCCCCGGAAGTAGACGGCTGCGTCTTCATCGACAGCGAGGACGCCAC
>JADFVY010000588.1 GCA_015222795.1 Pseudomonadota bacterium
ATCCTCCCCCGCCTGCCCGGCCGCAGCCTGCGGCCAGCCGGCCAGCATCGCGGCGGCCAGAACGGCGAATATCCTTCCCCTGCGCATGCTGCATGATAGCACGGGAAGGGCTATACGCCGTTGAACAGGAAAAACCTTCACCACAGAGACGCAGAGACAAAGAGAAGGCAGCGATTCCGAGCCTTCCTTTTCGAGTGCCTGCTGGTGGTGAACTTCGATGAAAGGGAGATATGGGGATGAGGGGGATAAGGAGATGAAAAAGATAGCGGCCTTCGGCCGCAAAAACCTTATCCCCATATCTCCATTGTCCCCCTATCTCCCTTTAACAATCTCTAAATTGGCAGGATGTCGGGGAGGCCCACCAGAATCACCGCCCCCTCTGTGTCTCTGTGCCTCTGTGTTGATCCTTCCCTCGACTACCCCGTGGCGCGGTTTGGATGGAAATTGACGCGGCGCGGCGATAACGGGGGGCGGGGCGCCTGTATTATTTTTAGCTGAATTCGGGGGCTGGCGTGGTGCGGCCCCCGTACGGCATTCACATCCAGAGCATAAGGTTGCGCGATATGACCGACACCGTCGTCAGCTCCGACAAAAAGGAAGTCGTCATTGGCTTCGAACGTCCGTTCTGCGTCATCGGCGAGCGGATCAACCCCACGGGGCGCAAGCTCCTGATGGAGGAGATGAAAAAGGGCGACTACAGCCGCGTCGAGGCGGATGCCGTCGCCCAGGTGGAGGCCGGCGCCAATATGCTGGACGTCAATGCCGGCATCCCGCTGGCCGACGAGCCGGCGATCCTGGCCGACACGATCAAGCTGGTGCAGGGCCTGGTAGACGTGCCGCTGTCGATCGATTCCTCGATCGTCGCGGCACTGGAATCCGGGCTATCGGTGTACAAGGGCAAGGCGCTGGTCAATTCGGTGACCGGCGAGGACGAACGGCTTGAGGAGGTGCTGCCGCTGATCAAGAAATACGGCGCTGCCGTCGTCGCCATTTCCAATGACGAGACCGGCATTTCCGAAGACCCTGACGTGCGCTTCGAGGTCGCGAAGAAGATCGTCCAGCGCGCCGCTGATTTCGGCATCCCGGCCAGCGACATCGTGGTCGACCCGCTGGTCATGCCGGTGGGCGCGGTGAACAAGGCCGGGGCCTCGGTATTCCGGCTGATCCGCCGCCTGCATGACGAATTGAAGGTCAACACCACCTGCGGCGCGTCCAACATCAGCTTCGGCCTGCCGAACCGGCACGGCATGAATGCCAGCTTCCTGTCCATGGCGATCGGGGCCGGCATGACCTCGGCCATCATGAACCCGCTGCATGAAGAGGAAATGACCGGCATCCGCGGCGCCGATGTGATGATGGGCCACGACCCCGACTGCGTGCGCTGGATCAAGAAATACCGTGAGCCCACCGTGGTCGCCGAGGGCGCCGAAGGCAACCGCCGCGACCGCGAAGGCCGCCGCCGCCGCCGCGCGTAAGGCTGAAAATAAACAATGCGGCGGGCTTATGAAAAGAATGACCACAGAGGCACAGAGACACAGAGATGGCTCGGTGTTTCGAGGTTACTCGGCCTTTTCCCGCGCCCATGCCAAACGCCCATGATAAGGGGATATGGGAATGGGCGAGCGTACCCATGACCAAAACCACCGAAGCCACCGTCGTCTTTACGCCGTCCGGCAAGCGCGGTTCATTCGCGCAGGGGACCTCCGTGCTGGATGCGGCGCGGACGCTGGGCGTGGATCTGGATTCGGTTTGTGGCGGGCGCGGGATTTGCGGGCGCTGCCAGATCATTGTCAGCAGCGGCGATTTCGCTAAATTCGGCATCACGTCGCGCGGCGATCACCTGTCCCCCTTCGGGCCGGCGGAGAAACAGTACGCCGAAAAACGTGGCCTGGAGGAAGGCCGGCGGCTGGGCTGTCATAGCAAAATTCTCGGTGATCTGGTTATCGACGTGCCGGAAGAAAGCCAGGTCCATCGCCAGGTCGTGCGCAAGCGCGCCGAGGCCAGGGCTATCGAGATCGACCCGCTGGTGCGGCTATATTATATCGAGGTCCGCGAGCCCGACATGCACGACCCGACCGGCGATCTGGAGCGGCTGAAGGAGGCCTTGCGGGACCAGTGGGACGTTGAGGTCGGCGCGGCGGATTTGCATGCGCTACAGTCGCTACAGCCGGCGCTGCGCAAGGGCGACTGGACGGCGACCGCGGCGGTGCGCGGCGACGGCGCGCTGATCCATGTCTGGCCCGGTTTCCACGACCGCGCCTTCGGGCTGGCCATCGATGTTGGCACAACCACGGTGGCGGCGCATCTGACCGATCTGGCCTCGGGCGAGGTTACGGCCTCGGTCGGCGCGATGAACCCGCAGATTCGCTTCGGCGAGGATTTGATGAGCCGGGTCAGCTATATCATGATGCATCCCGGCGGCGAGGTGGAGCTGATCGCGGAAATCCGCACCGCGATCGACAAACTGGCCACCGAGGCCGCGCGCGAGGCCGGCATCGACGCGGACGACATCCTGGAAATCACCATCGTCGGCAATCCGGTGATGCATCATCTGGTGCTGGGCATCAATCCGGTGGAACTGGGCGGCGCGCCCTTCGCATTGGCGGCCGATGGCGCCCAACTGGTTACCGCGCGGTCCCTGGACATTCATGCGGTCAATCAGGGCGCCCGGGTCTATACCCTGCCCTGCGTCGCCGGCCATGTGGGCGCCGACGCCGCCGCCGTGGTGCTGTCGGAAGCGCCCTATCAGCGCGACGAGATGGCGCTGATCGTCGATGTTGGCACCAACGCGGAAATCGTGCTGGGCAACCGGCACAGGCTGATGGCCTGTTCCAGCCCCACCGGCCCGGCCTTCGAAGGCGCGCAGATCACCGCCGGCCAGCGCGCCGCGCCCGGCGCCATTGAGCGTGTACGCATCGACCCCGAGACCCTGGAGCCGCGCTTCAGCGTCGTCGGGTCGAAGGCCTGGTCGGACGAGGATAAATTCGCCAAGGTCGCCGCGCGCACGGGCGTCACCGGCATCTGCGGGTCGGGCATTATCGAGGTCATCGCCGAGATGTTCCTGGCCGGGTTGTTGACCACCGACGGCATCATCGACGGAACATTGGCGGGGCGCACCGACCGCCTGGTGCAACAGGGGCGTACATGGTCATACGTGCTGCACCGGGGCGAGCCGGAGATCGTCGTCACCCAGACCGACATCCGCGCCATCCAGCTGGCCAAGGCGGCGCTGTACGCGGGCGCGCGGCTGTTGATGGACCGCATGGAGATCGAGACGGTGGACCGGGTCGTGCTGGCCGGGGCCTTCGGCACTCATATCGATCCGAAATACGCGATGGTGCTGGGCATGATCCCCGACTGCCCGCTGGAACATGTGCAGTCCGCCGGCAACGCGGCGGGCACCGGCGCGCGCATCGCGCTGTTGAATGCCGGCGCGCGGGCCGAGATCGAGCGCGTCGTACGCGATATTGAAAAGGTCGAGACGGCGGTAGAGCCCCGCTTTCAGGAACATTTCGTCGAAGCCATGGCCCTGCCCCACAAGACCGCCGCCTACCCCAACCTCGCGACTGTCGTCACCCTGCCGGAGCCCCAGACCGCCGGCCCCGCCAGCGATTCGGGTGGTAGACCCAGAAGACGCCGGCGGGGCTGAGGCAAACAGGTGTTCAGGTCCCGGTAATGTTTGTGAGTGTATGGTGGGGCATGAAAACACTCATCATCCATATAGCGGCAATCTTAACGATCGCATTTGCCACCCTGCCCGCGTCCGCCGACGAAGCGGCGCTGGCGAAGGCTATTATCGATGCCAACGCGGCCATGGCGGAGACGCCGCGGGTGTCGGTGCTGGACCCGAAAATCGACCTCGACGGCGCTTACCGGGTGCAGCAGGTGGTGGTCGACGACATGCTGGCGGGCGGCGACGCGGTGGCCGGCTACAAGGCGGGACTGACCGGCAAGAT
>JADFVY010000589.1 GCA_015222795.1 Pseudomonadota bacterium
CAACAGCTCCTGCGCCCGGGCATACCGAGCCGCCGGCGGCGGGTCCGGCCAGCGCAACTCCGCCGGGTCGGTTACGCCCCAGCGCGCCAGATCAAGCGCCAGCGGCGCCAGGTCGGCCTCCATGATCTCCGGTGTTTCGAACCGGGCCAGCGCGGCGGTCTCGGCTTCCGGCCACAGGCGGCAACAGATTCCGGGTTCCAGCCGGCCCGCGCGGCCGCGCCGCTGGTCGGCCCCGGCGCGCGATACCCGGCGTGTCTCCAGCCGCGTCATGCCGCTTTGCGGGTCGAAGCGCGGCTTGCGCCTGTAGCCCCCGTCGATGACGATGCGGATGCCCTCGATGGTCAGGCTGGTCTCGGCGATATCGGTGGCGAGGACCACCTTGCGCAGACCCGGCGGGGCGGGACGTACGGCCGCGTCCTGATCCCTGGCCAGTAGCGCCCCGAACAAGGGCGCGATGCGGACATTCGGGCCGAGATCGGCTTCTCCCAGCAAGGCCTGTACGCGCCTGATTTCGCCCTCGCCGGGCAGGAAGGCCAGGATGCTGCCGTCTTCCTCGCGCAGCATGGCCCGGATCGCCACCGCCATGGCGCGATCGATGCCACGAGGCTCCGGCCGGTCCAGATGGCGGGTCTCGACGGGGAATACGCGACCCTCGCTGGCGATGACCGGGGCGTCGCCCATCAGCGAGGCCACGGCCGTGCCGTCCAGCGTCGCCGACATGACCAGGATGCGCAGGTCCTCGCGCAAAGCCTCGCGCGCTTCCAGGCATAGCGCCAGGCCCAGGTCGGTATGGATGCCGCGCTCGTGGAACTCGTCGAAAATCACCGCGCCGACGCCGGCCAGTTCCGGGTCTTCGATCAGGCGGCGGGTCAGGATACCCTCGGTAATCACCTCGATACGGGTGGCCGGCCCGACCTTGCTTTCCATGCGCACCCGGTAGCCGACGGTCTGGCCGACCTCCTCGCCCAGCAGTTCCGCCATCCGCCGCGCCGCCATACGCGCCGCCAACCGCCGGGGCTCCAGCACCAATATCTTGCCGCCGCCCAGCCATTCCTCGCCAAGCAACGCCAGGGGAACCAGCGTCGTCTTCCCAGCCCCGGGCGGCGCTTCGAGGATGGCGCCTGTGCCCTGCCGCAACGCCTCACACAGACGCGGCAGTGCTTCCGCGACGGGGAGGCCCGTGGCCGGGAACGGTGGTGGTGTGAGTGGCATTGGCATGGCCTATACAGGTAAACGGAACATTTTCGCCAAGGCCATAGGCCACGGCGGCAAAACTTAGTATACTTGCCGACAAGCTGACGAGAACCCATGCTCTATTACGATCGCCAATAGCCGAAACAAATTCGGCAGGGTCAAACAGGGAGATGTGCAATGTGTCAAATTTTCGCCGGACAGGATCCGGATGGATATCAGCCCGTCACCCGCTCCATTCGCCTTGGCGGGCACTCTACATCGATACGGCTTGAGAATTCCTATTGGAGCATTCTGGACGAAGTTGCCGCTGCCCAGGACATGACGACGCCGCGATTTCTCAGTGTGCTTTATGACGAGGTTCTGGAACTTCATGGCGAGGTCCGCAATTTCGCCTCGTTGCTACGGGTTTCCTGTACCAGTTTCGTGGAAAACCGGGAACGGACTCTCGCGACGGCACAGGCGGAGCGACCGGCGCAAAGGCGCGAACCCACGGTGCGCGATCTGGAAAACGGGGCCACCGCCGCCCGCGTTTGAATTGTAGTATTGGACTAACACCACCTGTCCGCCCGGGAAGCGTAACCTTGCCATTGATTTTGTAATTCAATGAACAAGGGGTGCCGCAATGGCCAAGGCAATTCACACCATGATCCGGGTTCTGGATCTGGACCGTTCCGTCGATTTCTACGACAAGGCCTTCGGCATGAAGGTCGCCGATCGATTTGATTTCGACGGTTTTGCGCTGGTCTATCTGCGTAACGACGAAAATGACTTCGAGATTGAGCTGACCTGGAACGAAGGCCAGGCTGAACCCTATAGCCACGGCGATGGCTATGGGCATGTCGCCGTCTGTGTCGATGACGCCAACGCCGAGCATGCGCGTTTCGCGTCCCTTGGGCTCGCCCCCAATGAGGTCAAGGAATTTAACCGCGACGGATCGCTGATGGCGCGGTTTTTCTTCGTGCAGGACCCTGACGGATACAAGATCGAGGTTCTGGAGCGGCACGGCCGGTACCAGTGAAAATAAAATTTTAACAGTGGAGGAAATCGTTATGAAACAATCAGACGTAGACCGCAGGCTGTTCCTGCGGGGAAGCGCGGCGATAGCCGCCGGGGCAAGCCTCGGCATGATGGGGCCATGGGCCGATGCCCTGGCCGCGGCCGCCGATATGAAAGCGCTGAACAAGACCGAGGTGGCGGCAATTCTGGCGGTGGCCCGCCGGACCTTTCCCCACGATCAACTGGCAGACAAGTTCTATATGGGCGTGGTCAGCGCGCTGGACGGCAAGGCGGCCGGCGATGCCGATACCGCCAGAATGCTTTCCGACGGCGTCGCCAGCATCAACAAGACCCTGGGCAAGCCCTTCAAGGACGCCGGCGCCGACCAGCAACTCGCCCTCCTGAAAGGACTGACCGGGGACGGCTTCTTCCAGGCGATTCGCGGCACCTCCGTCACCGCGCTTTACAACAACAAGGAGCTGTGGCCGCTGTTTGGTTATGAGGGCTCGTCGTTCGAATATGGCGGCTATATCGACCGCGGTTTCGACGACCTTTCCTGGCTGCCCGATCCCCCGGAATCGGCAAGCCCGAAGCCCGAATAACGATAGAACCAGGAAGGAACAATCATGGCTAATTACGACAAAAACGACGATTCGGTCGTCGTGATCATCGGCTCCGGCGCGGGCGGTGGAACGCTCGCCAATGAGCTTTGCCAGAAGGGCGCCAGCGTCGTCGTTCTGGAAGCAGGTAAGAAACTGTCGACTGGCGAATTCGTCAACGACGAATGGCCGGCCTTCAGCCAGACCGCATGGCTGGACAAGCGCACCACGTCGGGCACCTGGCGCGTTGCCAAGGATTTTGCCGGGCTGCCGGCCTGGATCTGCAAAACAGTTGGCGGATCGACGGTTCATTGGGCCGGCGCGTCGCTGCGGATCCAGGATCACGAATTCCGCGCACTCACCGAATATGGCGCAGTCAAGGGCGCCAATCTGCTCGACTGGCCGCTCACGCTGAAGGACCTGGAGCCATACTATGCCAAGGCCGAGGACAAATTGGGCGTGACCCGTACCAACGGCATCCCGGGCCTGCCCGGCAACAATAACTTCAAGGTCATGCATGCGGGCGCCACCAAGCTGGGCTACAAAAACGTCCATACCGGCAACATGGCGATCAACAGCCGCGAGCGCGACGGCCGCAGTTCCTGCAAACAACTAGGCTTCTGTTTCCAGGGCTGCAAAATGGGCGCGAAATGGTCGACGCTCTATACCGAAATCCCCAAGGCGGAAGCCACGGGCAAGTTGGAACTGCGGCCCGAAAGCCACGTGCTGCAAATCCAGCATGACAAGGCGGGCAAGGCCAACGGCGTGCTTTATGCCGACAAGGACGGCAACCAGCATGTCCAGAAGGCCCGCGTGGTTTGTGTCGCCGGCAATTCCATCGAGACGCCGCGTTTGCTGTTGAATTCGGCCTCGTCCCAGTTTTCCGACGGGCTGGCGAACAGTTCTGGCCAGGTCGGCCGGAACTATATGCGCCACATGACCGGGTCGGTCTATGCCACCTTCGACAAGCCGGTGAACATGCATCGGGGCACCACCATGGCCGGTATTATCACCGATGAGTCCAGGCACGATCCCTCGCGTGGGTTCGTCGGCGGTTACGAGATGGAAACCCTGTCGCTGGGCCTGCCCTTCATGGCGGCGTTCCTGGATCCGGGCGGCTGGGGCCCTGATTTCGCCTCCGCCATGGACGCCTACAACCATATGGCCGGCATGTGGCTGGTCGGCGAGGACATGCCGCAGGAAAGCAACCGCATCTCCCTGCATGCCAGCGAAAAGGACCAGTACGGCCTGCCGGCGCCCAATGTCCATTTCGACGACCACCCCAACGACGTCGCCATGCGCGAGCATGCCTTCACTCAAGGCTCGGCAGTCTACGAGGCGGTCGGCGCGAAGCGGACCATCCGCACCCCGCCCTATCCCTCGACGCATAATCTCGGCACCTGCCGGATGAGCGCCAAGGCGAGCGATGGTGTCTGCAACAAGTGGGGCCAAACCCACGATATCGGTAATCTGTTTATCTCCGACGGCAGCCAGTTCACCACCGGCGGGGCGGAAAACCCGACCCTGACCATCGTGTCTCTGGCAATTCGCCAGGCTGAGCATATCGCGGGCCAGATGAGCAAGGGCGCGCTTTAGGGAACGAACCACGTTCGAATATTTTGGGGCCCGGTGGCGACACCGGGCCCTTATTCTTTTTGCGGAACGTCTGCTGAACAATGCATCAGCATCGCCTCAACTCCGCTTCTTCATTGCCTCGGCGAAGGCTGCGGCCAGGGCGCCGCCACCGGCGTCGGGTTTGGGGGCCGGCTTGCCGCCGCCTTTCGGGGCTTGCGGCGGGCGTGGGGGTTTGCCTTGCGGTCCGCCCTTGCCTTGCGGCGGCTTACCCTTCGGGCGGCGGTCGTCGCGTTTTGGTTTTGGTTTCGCCGCGCCGTCGTCCATCCGCATCGACAACGCGATGCGTTTGCGCGCCAGGTCGACCTCCATCACCTTGACCTTGACGATATCGCCAGGTCGCACCACCTCGCGCGGGTCCTTGACGAACTTGTCGGCCAGCACCGAGACATGGACCAGCCCGTCCTGATGCACGCCGATATC